>JBOGEK010000213.1:0-33227 GCA_050743645.1 Acidothermaceae bacterium | reverse complement strand
GGGCGAGCTGAAAACCAAGCCGACGCAGCATTCGGTGGCAGCTCTGCGGCAAGTTGGTATCCAACCCGACGCCGTCGTGTGCCGTGCCGACCGGCCGATTCCGGCTAATGTAAAACGCAAAATCAGCTTGATGTGCGATGTCGACGAAGAAGCAGTAATTGCCGCCGTCGATGCGCCGAGCATCTACGACATCCCGAAAGTGCTGCATTCTGAGGGCCTCGACGCGTACGTGGTGCGGCGGCTCGGCTTACCTTTCCGCGATGTCGACTGGACGGCCTGGGACGACTTGCTTCGCCGGGTGCATCACCCGAAACACGAGGTGAGCATCGCCTTGGTCGGCAAATACATCGACCTGCCCGACGCTTATCTGTCGGTGACCGAAGCCTTGCGAGCGGGTGGGTTTGCCAACGACGCCAGGGTGAACATTCGCTGGGTACCGTCAGACGATTGCGAGACGCCAGAGGGTGCGGCGTCGGCGCTGACCGGTGTCGACGGCGTCGTCATTCCCGGCGGATTCGGCGTGCGTGGCATCGAGGGCAAGCTCGGAGCCCTTCGATTCGCTCGCGAGAATCTGCTGCCTACGTTGGGATTGTGTCTGGGCCTGCAATGTTTGGTGATCGAGGCCGCACGCGATCTGGCTGGCCTTGAGAACGCCAATTCTGCCGAGTTCGACCCGGCGACGCCGCATCCGGTAATTGCCACGATGGCCGATCAGCGCGACGTCGTCGCCGGTGAACGCGACATGGGAGGCACGATGCGGCTCGGTCTCTATCCGGCTGAATTACTCGAGGGTTCGATCGTGCGTGAGGCTTACGGCGAGCCATATGTGAAAGAGCGGCACCGGCATCGGTATGAGGTGAACAATGACTATCGGGCACGACTCGAGAGCGCGGGCCTGGTCATCTCGGGCACGTCGCCTGATGGGCGGCTGGTCGAATTCGTCGAGTTGCCGCGTGACGTGCACCCGTATTTCGTTGCTACGCAGGCACATCCCGAGTTGCGTTCCCGGCCGGCGCGTCCGCATCCGTTGTTCAAGGCCCTTGTCGGTGCAGCTCTTTCGCGTTCGGCCCTTGTCGGTGTCGGCGGCGCAGGTCAAGTCACGGTTCCTGACGCCGAGCCTGCGGTGACCGCGTGAGCGAGTCCGAACGCACGTCGTCCGACGAAGAAAACGACGAGGTGCTGGCCGACGTCGCCGTTGCTCGGCACGTCGTCGAGACGACGCCGCATTTCGAGGGCCGGGTATGGAGCGTGCGCACCGACGTCGTCGACCTCGGTGACGGGCAGCAGGTCTCGCGTGATGTGATCGCACACCCAGGAGCAGTCGGGATTATTGCGGTCGACGATCAGTTGCGGGTTCTGCTCGTGCGTCAGTACCGCCATCCGGTCGGTGCCCTGCTGTGGGAACCTCCCGCGGGATTGCTCGACATCGCGGGAGAAGACCCGCTCGACGCAGCAGCGCGCGAACTTTACGAGGAAGCCGGCTACCGTGCCAGCGAATGGTCGGTACTCGTCGATGCGTTCACCTCGCCAGGCGGCTCCGACGAAGCGATTCGGATCTACCTGGCGCGCGATCTCGTGGCAGTCCCAGAAGACGAACGCTTTTACGGGGAGGCCGAAGAACGCGACATGCCGTCGCGGTGGGTGCCATTGCGCGACGCGCGTGACGCCGTTATAGGCGGCCGCCTGCACAACGCCCTGGCTGCTATGGGGATTCTCGCCGCGGCGAGCGTGCTGCTGCCCTCGCGGATCCTCGGGGACGGCGTACGTCCGGTGGCCGCGTCGTGGTTTCGGCGTCCGGCGTCATAGTTTCTGGATCTAGACTCGGATTGGCCTCACGACCCCGAGGTCATCGGTGTCGCGACAACCAGGTCGTTCGACCGAACGAGACGGAAGGCAGCGCGTCGTGAAGATCGGCGTACCGCGGGAAGTCAAGAACAACGAATATCGCGTGGCGATGACGCCGTCGGGCGTGCACGAACTCGTGCGGCGCGGACATGAGGTCGCCATCGAACAAGACGCCGGCGTCGGGTCCTCCATTCCGGACGACGACTTCGTCGCTGCCGGTGCGCAGATTTTGCAAACGGCCGATGATGTCTGGGCGTTCGGCGACCTTGTGTTGAAAGTCAAAGAGCCGATTTCCGAAGAGTATGGCCGAATGCGCAAGGGCCAGGTGCTCTTTACCTACCTGCATCTCGCGGCTTCCCGCGCGTGCACCGACGCACTCGTCGATTCGGGTACGACGGCGATCGCGTACGAGACCGTCCAGTTGGCAGATCGCTCGTTGCCGCTACTGGCACCGATGTCGGAGGTCGCGGGCCGGATGGCTCCTCAGGTCGGAGCGCGTTGCCTCGAACGTGAGGCGGGCGGGCGCGGCATTTTGATGGGCGGAGTCTCGGGTGTTTATGCGGCGAAGGTCGTGGTCCTGGGTGCTGGTGTCGCGGGTATGAATGCGGCGGCTATCGCGCTCGGCATGCAGGCCGAGGTCTTGCTGCTCGACAACAACATCGACAAGCTTCGCCAAGCCGATCGCATTTACCAGGGGCATCTGCAGACAGTGGCGTCGAACGCCTACGAAATCGAGAAAGCTTGTCTCGATGCCGATCTGGTGATCGGCGCGGTGCTCGTCGTGGGGGCCAAGGCACCGAAGTTGGTCGACGACTCGTTGGTTTCGCGTATGAAGCCGGGCGCGGTGCTTGTCGACATCGCGATCGACCAAGGTGGCTGCTTCGAGGCGTCGAAGCCGACCACGCATGATGCGCCGACTTATCGGGTGCACGACACGCTTTTCTATTGCGTCGCCAACATGCCGGGCGCGGTGCCACACACATCGACGTACGCATTGACCAACGTGACGCTGCCCTATGTGGCTGAGATCGCCGAGCGCGGGTGGCGCGAGGCCTGCCGCACCGATCCTGCTCTAGCCCTTGGACTCAACGTGCACGAGGGTCAGATCGTCAGCGAACCCGTCGCGCAGGCACACGGTGTGCGGGCGATGAGTGTCGCCGATGTGATCGGCTGAGCCCGGATCACCCGGCATCGGCGCAAAGCAGCCACGTGCGACGGTAACCTTCGCAGGTGTCAGCCTGGGAGGTGCCTGCGTTATGACGGTCGATGCCGTGATCCGCAGCTATCTCGATCACTTGGCCGTCGAACGCGGCCTCGCCAAGAACACCCTGAGTAGTTATCGACGCGATCTGCATCGGTATTCCGCCTTCGTCGCGAGGATCGAGCGCGTCGGTCAGGAGGGCCTCGGGGCGGTGACCGAGGCCGATGTCGCGGCGTTCCTGTCGGCTCTGCGCCAAGGTGACGACGAACATCCGCCACTCAGCGCTACCTCGGCCGCACGCACGATCGTCGCCGTACGCGGCCTGCACAAGTTCGCCGTGCGCGAAGGCACCGTCGAAAACGATGCTGCGGGAGGCGTTCGACCCCCGACGCCGAGCAGGCGGCTACCGAAAGCCATCACCTTTCAAGACGTCGAAAAGCTGCTCAACGCGGTCTCGGTCGCTGGTTCGCCGCGAGAACTGCGTGATCGTGCGTTGCTGGAAATGTTGTATGGGACCGGTGCTCGCATCTCAGAGGCAGTCGGGCTCGCAGTCGACGATCTGGATCTTGACGGCGGGGTGGTGCGTCTGCTCGGCAAGGGCTCGAAGGAACGGATCGTGCCGGTCGGCAGCTTCGCTCAGGGCGCGCTGCGCGCGTACCTCGACCTCGGACGCCCCGCATTGGTGGCGGGTGCCCCTACAAACGGTCTCAGTCGGACGGCGCGTGCAGCAGTCTTCGTGAATGCGCGTGGTGGCCGGTTGTCGCGGCAGAGCGCTTGGGCTGTCCTCCGCAACGCGGCTCTGCGAGCGGGGTTGGCGGAGACGATTTCGCCGCACACGCTGCGGCATTCGTTCGCGACTCACCTGCTCGACGGTGGCGCAGATATACGCGTGGTGCAGGAGTTATTAGGTCACGCGTCAGTGACTACGACGCAGATTTACACGCTCGTGACGGTGGATCGACTTCGTGAGGTCTACGCGAGCGCGCACCCGCGAGCTCTTGCTTGAAGCGATTGTGACGGACCGCTCGCGCGGTGGCCCGGCGACCGGCTAGGGTCCTAGAGTTCTCGACTCGTCGGCATGACGGCACAGCGATTCGTCTGCCCATCGGCTCATCGGCAGAGAGGCTCATCTATACATGGCTAAGTCGACAAAAGGCCGTGCAGGATCGGGTTCACGGCCGGTGGCCGGAGCTGAGCGGCCCGCGGGTGGTCCGCATGCGGGCGAGCGGAGTCGTCCATCGGCTGATCGAACTCGCGAGGCGAGCGACGGCGACCCACTCGAGCACGATGGACTCGATGCAGCGGGCCGGCCGATGCCGGTGTTCCCTGATCCGGAGCCAGTCGATCGGCACGGGCCGGCCTGGGTGATCGCAATGTGCAACCAGAAGGGTGGCGTCGGCAAGACGACCAGCACCATCAATCTGGGTGCGGCGCTTGCCGAGTGGGGGCGTCGAGTGCTTCTTGTCGACTTCGACCCGCAGGGTGCCTTATCGGTGGGCCTCGGGGTCAGCCCGCACGAGATCGACCGCACGATCTACAACGTGCTGATCGAGCACGACGTCGCGGTTGACGACGTGCTGCTGAAGACGAACACCCCCGGCATGGATCTGCTGCCCAGCAACATCGACCTGTCCGCCGCCGAGGTGCAGCTGGTAAACGAAGTCGCCCGCGAGCAGGTGCTCGGCCGGGTGCTCGCGCCGGTGTTGCCCGACTACGACATCGTTCTTATCGACTGCCAGCCGTCCCTCGGCCTGCTCACGGTGAACGCATTGACGGCGGCCGATGGCGTGATCATCCCGCTCGAATGCGAGTTCTTCGCTCTGCGCGGCGTCGCCCTCCTGATGCAGACCATAGAGAAGGTGAAGGAAAGGTTGAACCCTCAGCTTGAGGTTGAGGGGATTCTCGCCACTATGTTCGATCCGCGCACGCTCCACAGCCGGGAGGTGCTCGCTCGCGTGACGGAGGCCTTCGGCGACCGGGTGTTCCATACCGTGATCGGGCGCACGATACGTTTTCCCGAAACGACGGTCGCCGGAGAACCCATCACGACCTACGCGTCGAGCTCCACGGGTGCTCGCGCCTACCGCGAACTCGCAAAAGAGGTGTTGGCTCGATGAACCGCCGCCCGCGCCTCCCTGGTGCCGACGAGCTTTTCCGCTCCACCGGTGGACCGAGTCCGCGATCCGGGCTTGTTAAGGGTCTGGTTGAGGTTGGCCAGGCAGATCGGGACGACCGGGACGACGGGGTCGACCGGGCCGGCCGGGCACCGTCGTCGTCCGGTACCGAAATGGACGTCGACATGGGCGCCGGCGGTTCGGGTGTCCGGGCGGCCCGTGGCAGCACCCAAGCGATTCGCCGTGCCGCGGTAGCTACGAGTGCCACGGTTGATCCGTCGTCCGACGGCGGCTGGGATTTTGCAGAGCCCGCGCCCGTCCGACCGGTTCGCATCGCGCGTCGCGGTGCCGACGCGAAGCCAACCGGGCGCGAGCGACATGACGAGAAGATCACTGTCTACTGCTCACCCGAGGAGTTGCTACAGATCGAGCAGGCGAGGCTGACCTTGCGGGGCTCGCACGGCGTCGCTGTTGACCGGGGTCGGATCGTGCGTGAGGCGGTCGCTCTCGTGCTGGCCGATCTTGAAGCCAAGGGCGACGCGAGCATCCTGGTTCGTCGGTTGCGCGGACGCTGATCTGTGCTCTACGCGCTGCGCTACCCCTTCTCGTTCGCTGTCCTCGTTGTGGCCTTCGTGGTTGGGTTGTGCGTCCGCGGATTGGTACAGCGGGCGATCTCGGGGCAGCGCCGTCCGGCCTGGGCTCGTAAGCTGACACGTCGACGTAGCCTGATATGGCTTAAGCCATTTGTCGACCCATATGGGTGCGTGGCGGCCATGATCGGCGGGCCGGGCTGGGGGAGTCCGGTCGAAGTGAACTCCAGCATGCGCCGCCCGCCCGGCAGGGCGCTCGCTCAGCTGATCGCCGGCCCGGCGGCCTTGTGGGCGCTAGGCATCGGGGCGCTCGAGGCCTTCCACGCGTGGGTAGGCGGCTCCATCTTGGGCTCGGGTTGGCTGTCGCAGGTGTACCACGGCTCCGCGTTCATTGGCGACGGGCGGCAGTTCTCCGACCCGCACTTCCACTACATCATCGGATTCGGCCAGGTTGCGCTGTTTCTCGCCGGTGTGGAGTGGCTCACGATGGGAGTGCTCGCGATCATGCCGCTGCCGCCGCTCGACGGAGGCAGGCTGCTCTTCGCGCTCGCACCGCGCACGATGGGCTGGCAGCGCGCGAGATTCCGGCTGGACGACGAGAACTGGGGCGCCCTGATCTTGCTGGTGCTGGCGCTGCCGGTGCTGTTCCGCGTGCCGCTGATGATCAGCCTGCTCGGCTACATCATGGATCCGCTCGTGCGGTTGGTCGCGTGAGCGAGGGCAACCGATGATGGCGGTCGACGAGCCAGTAGCAGCCCGTGACTCCCAGCCTGACGCAGAGCGCGCTTCTGACCATCATCGCCTGACCGAGCCCGACGGCGGTTTCCGGGTGCACCTTGAGCAATTCGAGGGCCCTTTCGATCTGCTGCTCGGCTTGATCGCCAAGCATGAACTCGACATCACCTTGGTCGCGTTGTCGAAGGTGACCGACGAGTTCATCGCTTACATCCGAGAGATGGGCAACGCCTGGGACCTCGGTCAGGCAAGCGAGTTTTTGGTGGTCGCCGCGACGCTCGTCGACTTGAAGGCCGCCCGGCTGCTGCCCACGGCTGAGGTGGAAGACGAGGAAGACCTTGCGCTGCTCGAGGTTCGAGACCTGCTGTTCGCCAGGCTGCTCCAGTACAGGGCGTATAAGCAGGTCGCGGCCATCTTGGCCGAGCGGTTCGCCACCGAGGGCAGGCGGTTCCCCCGGTCGGTCGGGCCTGAGCCACGCTTTGCCGGACTACTTCCTGAAGTGTTGATCGGCCTTGGACCTCAGCAGTTTGCTGAGATAGCGGCTCGTGCTCTTACCCCAAAGCCCCCGGCCATCGTGTCAGTGGACCATTTGCACGCCCCGACCGTGAGCGTGCGCGAGCAGGCAGGCATCGTCAGCGAGCGACTTCGCCGCAGTGGCACCGCGACTTTTCGATCGTTGGTCGCCGATTGTGGGGCCACGATCGAGATCGTCGCGCGTTTCCTCGCACTTCTCGAACTCTTCCGGGAGGCGCTCGTGTCGTTCGAACAGTTGACGCCGCTCGGCGATCTGCTCGTGCGCTGGACCGGCACAGCCACAGCCACAGCCGCGGAAGCCGCGATCACAGACAGCGATTGGCCGGACGACGAAGCACCAAGTGGCGAAGGGGCGGCTGACACGGTAGACGAAGGGGCGGCTGACGAGGCGTTGACCGATGATGTGTTGACTGTCGACGATCCAGCTGAGCGCACAGGTAATCGTGGGTCAGATGAGTCTGGTTCGTCTCGATCTGAAGTCAAGGGTTAGACAATACCTCCCGCTCGCTCCGCTTGATCGGCCGTCTGAGCGGCACCACCGTGCGCACGCACACGTCGTCCGCCTAGGGTCTTCTTCACTGCACAGCCGCGCGATGGCGCATGGAGGTTTACCGATGTCCGATGGCCCTGCTTCCGACGAAGTGACGGACGACCTCGCCGATGGCCACGGCGAAGAGTCGACCGATGCCTCCGTCAGTGCTGCACCTTCAAGCGACGAGATCAGTAATGCAGGCGGGCCGGCCGCGACGCCAGAGGGCAGCGTCGAAGGCGCTGGCCGCGCCGGGGACGCCGATGAGCAAGATTCCGGTTCAGCGCCTATTGAGGGTGCGCTGCTTCGGGGCGCAATCGAGGCGATCCTGCTGGTCGTTGACGAGCCGGTAACGGCCACCGTCGTCGCTCAGGTGATCTCGGTGCCTGAGGCGTCGGTGGTCGCCGGGTTGGAGGAGTTGCGTGCCGATTACGACGAGGCCGAGCGTGGGTTTGAGTTGCGGCAGATCGGTGCCGGTTGGCGGCTCTACACCCGTGGCACGTACGCGGCATATGTGGAGCGCTTCGTCCTTGACGGCCAGCAGGCTCGGCTGACGCAAGCTGCCCTTGAGACGCTTGCGGTTGTCGCCTACCGCCAGCCGGTGAGCAGGTCTCGCGTCAGCGCGGTGCGCGGCGTCAACGTCGACGGCGTTATGCGCACGTTGGTGGGCCGGGGGCTCGTCGAGGAGGCTGGTTCCGAGCACGAGTCAGGCGCCGTGCTTTATCGCACGACTCCGTACTTCCTTGAGCGCCTAGGTCTCAAAGGCCTCGCTGAATTGCCCAACCTGGCTGATTTTCTACCTGAGTCTACGACGATCGACCAACTAGAAGACCAACTCTCAAGTGAAGGTCGAGATGTCTGAGATCGATAATGACCGACAGGGTGTGCGCCTCCAGAAGGTGATGGCCGCAGGTGGCGTTGGTTCCCGGCGCGCGTGTGAAGAGCTGATTGCTCAGGGCCGCGTCGAGGTTGACGGCCGAACCGTCGTCGAGCAAGGCATGCGCGTTGACCCCGAGACCGTCGTCGTCAAGGTTGACGGGATGCGGCTTCAGACGAGTCAGTCTGCCCTTTATCTCGCAGTGAACAAGCCGCGCGGAATGGTCAGCACCATGTCCGACCCGGAGGGGCGGCCATGCCTGACCGATCTGCCGGCCGTGCGCCGAGATCAGCGACTCTTCCACGTCGGTCGGTTGGACGCCGACAGCGAGGGGTTGCTGCTCCTGACGAACGATGGCGAGCTAGCGCACCGACTGACGCATCCATCGTTCGGGGTTCGGAAGACGTACCTGGCCGAGGTTTCGGGCGCGGTCGCCAAGGATCTTGGCAAATCGCTGCGCGCCGGGGTTGAGCTGGACGACGGGGTTGCGAAGGTCGACTCGTTCCGGGTCGTTGGCAGGTCCGGTGGCCGAGCGATGGTCGAGGTCGTGATCCACGAGGGTCGTAAGCACATCGTGAGAAGGATGCTTGCAAGCGTGGATCTTCCGGTTCACCGGCTCGTTCGCACCCAGATCGGGCCGGTGCGACTCGGCGATCTGCGGCCCGGAAAGACCCGCCCACTCAACCGAGCTGAGGTAAGCGAACTCTTCGGGGCAGTCGACCTCTAACGACCCGAAACGTGCAGGTTCTTACAGGTGGCTGCCACAGCCTAGGTGTACGTCGCGACACATAGGTAAGGCAATTAGGAATCAAGCCACCCAATCCTTTTATCGATAAGCAGACTCAGTGATAGACCGACGTGTCGGGTTGTGTGTCCATCGATGGGATCCGCCAACCCTCGATCGAACCCGAGTCACACCCACGCGGCTGGCGTATCCGCCGAGGTCACCTGCCGTGGATAAGTCGGGATATCGACAATGGGCCGGGCGCCGCCATCGCCCGACAGTCATCGCGCCGCGCCGACACGGAAGCGGCAAGTCGACTCATCGGTTTCGATACTCGCCGACACACCGTTGAAGCGTTTTGATGAGGTGTCGGCGCATCGCTAGGGTGATTCGGTTACCAATCGATCAAGGAGTAATCGGTGGCGGTGCGCGCTATACGCGGGGCAATCCAGGTCGAGGCTGATGACCCTGAGGTGATCTACGCCGCAGTTCGGGAAATGCTGACGGCTGTGCTTGAGCGCAACGAACTCGGGTCGGCCGACTTGATCAGCATCTTCTTCACGACGACGCCTGACCTCACGTCATGTTTTCCTGCTGCCGCCGCGCGCCAGGGTGAGTTCTCTGATGTACCCGTTCTCTGCGCTAGCGAGATTGCGGTCCCAGGCGCCTTGCCGCGTACGGTTCGGCTATTGGCGCACGTCGAGACTGCGAAAGCGCGGGCCGGCGTGCGGCACGCATTCTTGGGAGCCGCTGCAGCCTTGCGCGACGATCTTCCCCAATGAGCGAAGTCCCGCTGGCCGCAGATTTGGCAGGCGGCCAGCCACGCGAAGCGGCGCCGCTACGCAAGGTCCTCATCGTCGGTGCCGGGCTGATCGGCTCATCGATCGGGCTCGCGCTACGTGAGTTCGGCATCGACGTCGCGCTCGATGACCGGGCAATCGGGCGGCTCGCTCTTGCTGTCGAGTTGGGTGCGGGGCGCCCACTGCTATCGGGAGAAACCTTCGATGTCGCCGTCGTCGCCGTGCCGCCAGGCGCCGTCGCGGGCGAACTAAAGCGGATTCAACAACTGAGCCTCGCCCGCACGTTTACAGACGTCGCCTCTGTTAAGGCTGAACCTCAAGCAGATGCTGAGGCTATTGCCGTTGAAATGTCCACGTATGTCGGCGGCCATCCGGTCGCAGGGCGCGAACGGTCGGGTCCCGCGGCCGCTCATGGTGACCTGTTCGCTGGGCGCCCATGGGTCGTCACGCCGACCCCCGTTTCGACCCGTGACGCGATCAATGACGTCAAGGCACTGATCGCCGCTTGTGGCGCAATCGCCGTCGAGATGGACGCCGATGACCACGACGCGGCGTTGGCGGTTGTCTCGCACCTGCCGCATGTGGTGGCTGCGCTGCTGGCAGCCCAACTGGTTGGGGCTGACGACGCCACGGTCGCGCTCGGTGGCAGTGGGCTACACGACACCACCCGCGTTGCGGCTGGCGACGCGCAACTGTGGAGTCAGATCCTGGCCGCCAACGCCAGTCACCTCGCGGTGGCGCTGTCGCGTTTTGCCGCCGATGCCACTCGCACAGTTGCAGAACTCGAGCGGATTGCGGCAGGGGATGGGCCAGCGATAGCGGCCTTGGCCGACACGTTGAGTGCCGGAGTCGCCGGCCGTGCGCGGGTACCGCTCAAGCGCGGCGTTCCCGCCACGGGATTCGCTACCGTGCCGGTTGTCGTCCGAGATGCTCCTGGCGAACTCGCGGCTTTGCTGCGGGCGCTGGCGGACGCGCAGATCAACGTGGAAGACGTCCGGGTTGAACACGAGCCAGGTCGGCCCGTCGGCGTAGTCGAGCTCGACGTTCGCGACGACGCCGTGCCCGCGCTCGTCGCCTGCGTCCGCGATGCGGGCTGGCAACTTTCCTCCTAACCGATAAGCAGCTATGTAGACAAATCAGCTTTACGATAATCGGTTACTGCGATCGGCCCGCTACGATTGGGCCGGTAGCGACCACACCCGTCACCTTGCTCTCGCACGACTACGACCGCTGTCCCGCTCGGCACAGCCTCGCCCCGCCGTGTTGCCTCAACCCTGCGGGCATTTTCACCTGGAGTCTCGGATGCCTGTCCTTCACGTCGATGCGACGACCCTGGTCGTGGCGATCGACGGACCCTCGGGCTCTGGCAAATCGACCGTGGCGCGCGGAGTCGCGCGGGCGCTCGGCTTGCGTTATCTCGATACCGGCGCGATGTACCGGGCCTTCACCTGGTGGGTGCTCCGCAACGACTGCTCGCCGTCCGACGCAGACGCCGTCGTCGCCTTGCTGCCGACCTTTAATCTGGATATATCGACAAGTCCCTCAACCCAAATCGTGCGAGTTGACGGTTATGACGTGACCGCGGCTATCCGTTCCGGCGAGGTAACTCAGGCGGTCAGCGCGGTCAGCGCGCTTCCCGGCGTCCGACGTTATTTGCTGCAGGCGCAGCACGAGATCATCGGCTGCGGGGGAATCGCGGTCGAAGGGCGCGACATCGGAACAACGGTCTGTCCGGGGGCTCCCGTGAAGGTTTTTCTGACCGCAACCGTTGACGCCCGAGCCTCGAGACGAGCGATAGAAGTCGAGGCTTCCGAGGCTGCGGTGCGCGTCGACCTCGACCGCCGGGATCGCATCGATTCGGCGCGCGCCGCGTCGCCGCTGAACCAGGCTCCAGATGCTGTCGCGATCGACTCGACCAGCCTCGACGCAGCACAGGTGATCGCCGCAGTGTTGGCATTGGTGGCGCAACGCACCGGGATCGCTCCTGCTTCCGGCGCAGGTCGCCGGCTCGACTCGATCGGTGGAAAACGGCGATGAGCAAGCCCAGCGACGACGCACCTGTCCAGATCGCCGACGGGGCTGCTGCCTCCGGCGGTGGAGTCGAGGGCGACTCCGGTGTCGGCGCAGCAGACGGCATTTGGACCAGCGAAGCGGAGTGGATCGGTCTCGACGACGACACCGACGACAGCGACTCCGGTCTCGGCACCCGGTCGACAGCCGACGGCGTCGATGACGACGGGCCGGACGACGACGAGTGGGACGGCTCGTCAACCGCGCAGCCGGTCGTGGCGATCGTCGGTCGTCCCAACGTCGGTAAGTCGACTTTGGTCAACCGCATTCTCGGACGGCGGGAAGCCGTGGTCGAGGACGTCCCGGGCGTGACCCGTGACCGGGTCGCGTACGACGCGAACTGGCGCGGGCGGTCGTTCACCCTGGTCGACACCGGCGGGTGGGAGCCCGACGCACTCGGCCTTCAAGCTCAGGTGTCTGCCCAAGCCGAAGTCGCGGCAGCGGCGGCAGACGTGGTCGTGATGGTGGTCGATGCCACGGTCGGCGCGACAGACACCGACGAGGTCGTCGCCCGCACGCTGCGGCGCGCCCGCAAGCCCGTCGTCCTCGTGGCGAACAAGGTCGACAGTGCGCACGGCGAATCCGATGCGTCGAGTCTTTGGACTCTCGGCCTGGGCGAACCGTACGCGGTGAGCGCGCTGCACGGCCGAGGAAGCGGTGACCTGCTCGACGTCGTGTTCGATGCCCTGCCCGAGCCGCCGCCGGCCGAGCGGTTGCGGCGCTCCGGGCCCCGACGCGTTGCGCTGCTGGGCCGACCGAACGTTGGAAAGTCCAGCCTGCTGAACCGGCTGACGGGTGAGCTGCGCTCCGTGGTCGATGCGGTTGCGGGCACGACACGTGACCCGGTCGACTCTTTGGTCGAATTGGCCGGAGCGACATGGCGTTTTGTCGACACAGCGGGAATCCGGAGGCGGGTCCGCGAGGCCTCCGGCGCCGAGTATTACGCGAGCCTGCGGACCGCAACGGCGCTACGCGAGGCCGAGGTTGCCGTCGTCCTGCTTGATGCGAGCGAACCACTCGCCGAGCAGGACCTGCGGATCATCGAAATGGTGGTCGAGTCGGGTCGGGCGCTCGTCCTTGCGTTCAACAAGTGGGACCTCCTCGACGAGTACCGCCACGAGTTGCTCGAGAACGAGATCGAACGGCAGTTGCACCATGTGGCGTGGGCGCCACGGGTAAACGTCTCCGCCAAGACCGGCCGCGCGATCGACAAGCTGACACCTGCGATCGAGCTCGCACTCGACGGCTGGGGCCGCCGGGTGTCGACGTCGCGCCTCAACGCATGGCTCGGGCAGCTCATCGCCGCAACGCCGCCTCCGGTACGCGGTGGCCGCCAGCCCAAGGTGTTGTTCGCAACTCAGGCCGGCACCCAGCCGCCGCGGTTCGTGTTGTTCTCGTCCGGCTTCCTCGAGGCCACCTATCGTCGGTTCATCGAGCGCCGACTCCGCGAAGACTTCGGCTTTCCGGGCACGCCGGTCGAAGTCTCGGTGCGAGTCAAGGAGTCGCGTGCGAAGGGCGGCGCTCGAGGAAGGGCCGGTAAGGCGAGCAAGGCCGGACGGCGATAGGCGCGGCTTACTGCTCGCGCTTGCTGCCCTGGCGGCCAGGTCGGCACAGGTCGGCACAGGTCGGCGCAGTCGGGGCGCGCGTCGGTGCGATATCGTCGGGCAGTCGGAAACGGGCTCGGGTAACCGCGCATCGGGACGTGGCGCAGCTTGGTAGCGCACTTGACTGGGGGTCAAGGGGTCGCAGGTTCAAATCCTGTCGTCCCGACAAATCAAACATCTTCCGCCTCGCCGATCTTCGCGCCGGCCGCGTGTTCCGATTTCGTTGGTGAAGCGCTTCACTGGCGTCGCGCTGTGTTTGTGCTGCGCACTAACGCTGAATTGGCTGCCGGACAGCGCATAAGGTGTGCGTGCGGGCGGCGGCGCCGGTCATCGTCATGTGCGAAGAAAGGACGGCCGGGTGAGCGCAGAGCAGGGCGCACTGGATCGCGTGGTCACCGTGCCCAACGCGTTGAGCCTGTTGCGATTGCTCGGCGTCCCGCTCTTCTTATGGCTCGCGCTCGGTCCGAAAGCCGACGGGTGGGCGTTCACCGTCCTCGCGGTCGGTAGCTTCACCGACTGGCTCGATGGCAAGTTGGCACGGTTGCTCAACCAAACGAGCCGTCTCGGGCAACTGCTCGACCCGGCGGCCGATCGGCTTTACATCGTGGCAACCGTGCTCGCGCTCGGGGTGCGCCAGATCATGCCGTGGTGGCTGGTCGGTCTGCTCCTCGGCCGCGATCTGGTGCTCCTTGGTTTCGTACCGGTCTTGAAGCGCCTCGGTTACGGCCCGGCACTACCCGTGCACTACCTGGGCAAGGCGGCAACGCTCAACCTGCTGTACGCGCTTCCGCTGCTGCTGCTCGGTCATGGTGGTAATGCGCTTGAACACGCCGCTCGCATCGCCGGCTGGGCATTCGTGATCTGGGGCGTGGCGTTGTATTGGTATGCCGCGGCACTGTACGCGCTGCAGGTGCGCCAGCTCAGCAGAGCCGACGCAGGTGGCGACAGCTGGCACCACGAGCTGCGCGCGGCGAACAGCCGACCTCAGGACGCGCCGACATGAACCACCACCGCAACGGTCACAACGAGACGACGGCAGGCATGAAAGCCGTCGTGATGGCGGGAGGCGAGGGCACTCGGCTGCGACCGATGACGGCGAACCAGCCCAAGCCACTGCTGCCGGTGGTGAATCGCCCGATCATGGAGCACGTGCTGCGATTGCTGCGCAGGCACGGGCTTACCGACACCGTCGTCACCGTGCAGTTTCTGGCGTCGCTGATTCGCAACTATTTCGGCGACGGCGCCGAGCTCGGTATGAGCCTGCAGTACGCGACTGAAGAAACCCCGTTGGGCACGGCGGGAAGTGTGAAGAACGCGGAATCAGAACTGCGCGACGGACGCTTCGTGGTCATCTCGGGCGACGCCCTGACCGACATAGACCTCACGGCGATGGCTCAATTCCACCAAGACAATAATGCGCTCGTCACCGTGGCGTTGAAGAGCGTGCCCAATCCACTCGAGTTCGGCATCGTGATCGCCGCCGAAGACGGTCGTATCGAGCGTTTTCTAGAGAAGCCGACGTGGGGCCAGGTGTTTTCCGACACGGTAAACACCGGCGTCTACATGATGGAACCCGAGGTCTTCGAATACGTCGCGGCTGGCGAGGTCGTCGACTGGTCGCAACAAGTCTTCCCGAAACTGCTCGACATCGGGGCGCCCCTTTTCGGTTATGTTGCCGACGCCTACTGGGAAGACGTCGGGACGCTGGAGAGTCTGCTACAGGTACAGGCCGACGTGTTGAACCACCAAGTCGACGTCGACATCGACGGCTTCGAAGTGATGCCCGGCGTGTGGTTGTGCGAAGGCGCCGAAGTCGATCCCGAAGCTGTGTTGAAGGGTCCGGTCTACATTGGCGACTACGCCAAGGTCGAGGGCGGCGCCGAGTTACGTGAGTACACCGTCCTCGGTAGCAATGTGGTCGTTAAGAGCACCGCGTTCTTGCACCGAGCGGTCGTACACGACAACGTATTCGTCGGCCCTCAGACGAATCTTCGTGGCTGCATCATCGGCAAGAACACCGACATCATGCGCGGCGCCCGCATCGAAGAAGGCGCCGTTATCGGCGACGAATGCGTCGTCGAAGAAGAAGCCTATATCTCCTCTGGTGTAAGGGTTTACCCGTTCAAGACGATCGAAGCCGGTGCGCTTGTCAACACCAGCGTGATCTGGGAGTCGCGCGGCCAGCGGAACCTCTTCGGCCCAAGAGGTGTGTCAGGTCTGGTGAACGTTGAGATCACGCCTGAACTCGCCGTCCGGCTGGCATCTGCTTATGCGACCACGCTCAAGAAGGGTGACGTCGTCACAACGTCGCGCGATGTTTCGCGAGCAGCGCGAGCGCTGAAAAGGGCCGTGGTCAGCGCGCTGACGGCCAGCGCGATCAACGTCAGAGATCTTGAGGCGGCGCCCGCGCCCGTGACGCGATTTGCCATCACGCACAGCGATTCGGCCGGCGGCATCATGATCCGCACCACGCCGGGCGATGCCCAGAGCGTCGACATAACTTTTCTCGACGAACGCGGTGCCGATCTCTCGCCCGGCGCACAACGCAGGCTCGAACGGGTGTTTTCGCGGCAGGAGTTTCGTCGTGCGTTCCCCGGTGAGATCGCCGATCTCACCTATCCGTCCCGCATGATCGAGGATTACTCGCAAGAGGTGCTGCGCTGCATCGACACCTCCGGAACCCCCGAGGCCGGCCTGAAGGTCGTCATCGACAGCGCCGGAGGCACGGCCGCGCTGGTGTTGCCGACATTGCTGGGCCGGGTCGGGGTGGACGTGTTGACCGTGAACAACAGGCTCGACGAGGTGTCGCCGACCGAGACGTTGAGCGAACACTTGCGCGCGCTCGAGCGGCTGGGTGAGCTCGTCGCGTCGTCGCGCGCCGCCTTCGGCGTGCGATTCGACCCGGTCGGCGAGCGGATCTCGCTCGTCGACGAGCGTGGCGTCATCGTCGTCGACGAGCGCGCGTTGCTCGTGCTGATGGACCTCGTCGCGGCGGAGTGCCACAGCGGCAGCATCGCGCTGCCCATCACGACGACCCGGATCGCCGAAGATGTCGCACGTTTTCACGGCGCCACAGCGCGATGGGCGCCGACGTCGCCGGACGAACTCACCAAGGCCGCGGCTGTTGAGGGCGTCATCTTCGCCGGCGACGGACGCGGCGGCTTCGTCGTCCCGGAGTTCAGTACGGCAATCGATGGCATCGCCGCGTTCGTCAGGCTGGTCGGTCTGGTGGCGCGAACCAAGCTCACGCTGAGTCAGATCGACGCCCGCATTCCGCAGGCGCACGTCCTGCGCAAGTCGGTGTCGACGCCGTGGGCAGCGAAAGGCACAGTGATGCGTTCGGTGCTCGAGGCAGCCGGCGATCGGCATCTCGACACCACCGACGGTGTGCGGGTCGTCGAGGACGACGGCCGCTGGGTGCTGGTACTTCCCGATCCTGCCGAAGCGGTGACGCATCTGTGGGCCGAGGCCGCTGATGCCAAGTCGGCGTCCGCACTGATCGAAGAATGGACTGCAGTGGTCGAGGGAGCAGGCAGCTGACAGTTCACGAATCTCCACCTCGGCAGGACGGATCGGGCCCCGAGCGGCGGGTCGACGCTTCGATGTCGTTGCTCGTCGACTTGATGACAAACGCGATCGACCAGGGTTATCTCGATGCAGCGAAGCGCCGGAGCGAATCCGCCGGCGAACCGGCTGCTGCCCGTCGGCGTTCGGCGCGCACGACTGCCGCGATGGTCGCTGCGGTGCTCGCGCTCGCCGGCGCGCTCTTTGCCACTGCGGCCGTTGCGACTCATCGGGGTGCTGCCGCGGCGAAACGCGGTCGCGATCATCTTGTGCAGCAAATCCATCAGCAGACGGCACTTGGTGACCAACTGCAAGAGCAACTGTCCGACCTTCAGCTACAGGTGAAGCACGCCCGCGACGCGGCTTTCTCGGCGTCCGGGAAGGGCGACTCGCTCCGCAACGAGATCAGCCAGCTGGAGGCTGCGACAGGAACAGCTGCGGCCGAGGGTCCCGGCGCTGTCGTCACGTTGGACGACGCAAAGAACGCGGGCGCAGGTTCGACCTCCGCCGACTCGCTCGGCACCATCTACGACCGCGATATCCAGGCGGTCGTCGACGCGCTGTTCGCCAACGGTGCAGAAGCGATCGCGGTCAACGGCCAGCGGCTCACGACCCGGACGGCGATCCGTGAGGCTGGCGACGCGATCCTGGTCGACTACCGGCCGCTGGCGCCGCCCTACGTCGTCGCGGCGGTCGGGCCGCCCGACCTTGCCGACAAGTTCCTGGCGAGCCAGACCGGCACGCTGTATCAGAACTGGAAGCAGGTCTACGGCCTCGGCTTCACAGTCGAGGGGAGCGGACGCCTTACGCTTCCTTCGGCGGCCGACCAGGTCGTCCACTACGCCCAGCCGTTGGAATCGCCGTGATCGCAGCGCTTGCTCTCGCCGTTGGTGTCGTACTCGGCGTCGTGATCCATCCGACTGTTCCCGTCGGGCTGCAGCCGTACCTGCCGATCGCGGTCGTCGCCGCGCTCGACGCGGTGTTCGGCGCCCTGCGCGCGATTCTCGACGGCGTCTTCGACGACAAGGTCTTCGTCGTCTCCTTCATCGCCAACGTGCTCGTCGCCGCCTTGATCGTTTTTCTTGGTGACCAACTCGGCGTCGGGAGCCAGCTCTCCACCGGTGTTGTCGTCGTCCTGGGCATCCGCATCTTCTCGAACGCGGCGGCGATCCGCCGTCATCTGTTCCGCGCATGAGCCAGGACGACGAACTGCCTGCTGCCGACGGCGCCTCCGAACGGCCAGAACAGCCAGCCAAGCCGGACGACGCAAACAAGCCCGTCGTCGCGAAAGCTGGCGCTAAGAAGGCTGCGGCGAAGAAATCTCCATCGACGAAGGCAGTGCCCAAGAAGGTCGCACCACCGAGCAAAGCCGCCGCGGAGCAGGCCGACGAGCAGCCATCGACAGCGACGAACGCGTCGGCGAAGACGACGCCAGCCATGGCGACGCCAGCCAAGCCGAGCGTCGCCCAGCCACCTGTTAAGAAAACGACGCCGCGGTCAGGTGCTGCCTCGGCCGCGGGTGCCGGGGTTGCGGACGCCGAGGCGGGGCCGACGGGCGAAGTGCCACCTCGTCCTGAACCGCAGGTAGAGACTGCGGGCGCGGTCCCGACAGGCGCTGGGGTACCGACAGGCGCTGGGATACCGACTGGCGCTGGGGACCCGACTGGCGCTGCCCACGACCCGCCGCGCCCGACCGGGATGAAGTTGTTGATGCGGGTCGCGCGACCGCGCGCCTCTCGCGGGCAAGTCGTGGTCGCGTTGCTTTGCGGGTTGCTCGGGTTTGCGCTGGTCACGCAGGTGCACAGTGAATCCGGCGTCGGGCTGTCATCGGCCCGGCAGGCCGACTTGGTCGACGTCCTCGACAATCTTTCGGCGAAATCCGAGCAGCTCCGGTCGCAAATCAGCGACGAGCAAAACACCTTGTCGAAGCTGACCGGTGGCACCGACCAAACACAGGCGGCGTTGCAGGAGGCACAACAGCGCGCCACGACCTTGCGGATTCTGGCGGGCACCGTCGGAGCGTCTGGCCCAGGCATTGATCTGCATATCACCGACCCCAACCACAAGGTCACCGCCGACGTCATGCTCAACACCCTCGAGGAACTCCGCGACGCCGGAGCCGAAGCGGTCGAGATACGCGGCGGCGCTTCCGCCGCGGCGGCGCCGTCCGACCAAAGTTCGTCGCCCGAACCGAGCGCGCCCACTTCGGGTTCTCCGGGCTCGTCGACGGCGGTGCGGCTCATCGCAAGCAGTTACTTCGTCGACTCTCAAGACGGCCAGGGCATCGTGGTTGACGGCATGCTGTTGTTGCCGCCTTACGACTTGCTGGCCATCGGCGATCCGCCGACGCTCGGTCAGGCGATGGGGATCCCCGGCGGTGTACTGGACAGCCTGAAGAGCAGAGACGCGCAAGGGGCTGTCACCCAACTCGACACGGTTCGGATCACCGCGTTGCATGCATTGACACCGCCTAAGTACGCTCGCCCGGCGGCGTCACCATAGAAATGGTGGCCCGCAACGGTTTCCGCCAGCCGGTTCGGCCGTACGGTTTGACCGACGGCTTGCCACCACACCCGGAGGTTCGTGTGATTCCCGATGACCTGCGCTATACGGCCGAACACGAATGGGTCAAGGCAGCAGCTGGCAGCGTACGGATTGGGATCACCGATCATGCCCAAGAGGCGCTCGGAGACATCGTGTTCGTCACGCTGCCCGCCCTCGGGGCCACCGTCGAGGCGGGCCAGTCGCTCGGCGAGGTCGAATCGACCAAGAGCGTTTCCGACATCTACGCGCCGATCTCCGGCGAGGTCACCGCGCGCAACGACGTGCTCGACGCCCGGCCGGAGTTGGTCAACGCCGACCCATACGGGGACGGCTGGATGCTCGAGTTGCGTCCTGACGACCCGGCTGCGGTCGACGCACTGCTCGACGCGGCTAGTTACGGCAAGCTCGTCGGCGGCTGAGCGCCTGACCTCTCGCCGCGGCCTGAGAAGCGCCCGTGAATGTTCGCTCAATGCCGGGGAATCGCCGGCTACGAGTTGACCGTCGTAGCCGGTGACACGTAGGTTTCCCTGACCATCAACCTCTACCTGACGGTCCCGTCGACCCTTCGGCCTCGATGAGCCCGCGGTGGGCCGGGGGCGGAACGACGGGGGCGGAACGACGGTGGCGGAACCGAGTACCGAAGAACGAGCACCGAAGAACGAGCACCGAAGAACGAGCCGCTTGCGACGGACATCTGCGTCAGCGCAACGGGTAATGCTGAACGGGTAATGCTGGTAATGCTGTTGTCGAGACGAGCTGTCGAGACGGGGAGGGCCGCCACCTAATGCCTACGGTGTTTTGTACGCAATGTGGCCACGAGAACCCCGACGACGCCCGGTTCTGTGCGAACTGTGGCAGTGCTCTTGCTCGCCCCGGCCAGCCGGTGGCGCCAGAGCGTCCCGCTGACGCCACCTCCACCATCTCGATCTCGGGCCTCGAAGCCATGGAGCCGAGCCTCGGCGACGACGAAGGCTTGGGTGACGACACTGGCGTTGAGGCTCTTCCGCCGGGCTCCGGGCTCCTTGTCGTTCGCCGCGGACCGAACGCCGGAAGCCGGTTCTTACTCGATGCCGACGTGACCACCGCCGGTCGGCATCCGGAGAGCGACATTTTCCTCGACGACGTCACCGTGTCGCGCCGTCATGCGGAGTTTCGCAAAGGCGACGACGGCTTCGCCGTCCGCGATGTCGGAAGTTTGAACGGCACCTATGTGAACCGCGAGCGGATCGACGAGACGACTTTGCAAGGCGGCGACGAGGTACAAATCGGTAAGTTTCGGCTGGTCTTCTTGGCCGGGGCTCGCACTACGGGCTTCGCCGCGCCGGCGCCCGACGAAGCGGAGTGACGTCGGGCGATGAGTGCGCGGTCGACATCACGAGCATCGCTCAGCATCGGTGAAGTGCTGGCGCAGTTGCGCGCGGATTTTCCCGACGTCACGATTTCGAAGATCCGTTTCCTCGAGGCCGAAGGCCTGATCGAGCCTGAACGCACATCTGCCGGCTATCGAAAGTTCTCGCACGCCGACGTGCAGCGGCTTCGGTACGTGCTGACGGCGCAGCGCGACCACTATTTGCCGTTGCGGGTGATCAAGGACCACCTCGAAGCTCTCGACCGTGGGCTTGAGCCAGCCGAGCACAGCAACGCCGGGCCGAAGGTGCCCAGAACCCTGACCGTAGCCGAGGGCCTGCCCGGGCCCGAAGCGTTCGGCCGCGATCCGCATGACGTTCGGCTGTCACGTAAAGAGCTGCTCGAAGCCGCCGAGCTCGACGACGCGGCGCTCACTCAACTCGAGGAATACCAGCTCGTCGCCACCCGCCCGGGTGGTAACCACTACGACGGGACGGCGCTCGTCGTCGCGAAGACGGTGTCGGAGATGTCGCGGTTCGGCATCGAGCCGCGGCATTTGCGTTCGTTCAAGGCCGCGGCCGACCGTGAGGTCGGACTCGTCGAGCAGGTCGTCACACCGCTGGTGCGGCAGCGCAATCCCGAGGCGCGGGCGCGAGCCGAAGAAGTCGCGCGCGAACTGGCCGCGCTGTCGGTGCGGCTACATGCGGCGTTGGTGAAGTCAGGTCTGCGGCCCGGCTTATCACGTTGAGCTCGGAGCTTTTCTGACGTTGAGTTCGGAGCTTTCCGCTGAGACCGGGGAGTTTTCGGCGTGCGGTGTACGGTGAAAGACGTCGTATCTCGTGGCTGATTGAACGCTCCTGGCGGTGATGATGAACGAGCTGCAGGTGGTGGGCGTCCGGGTTGAACTCCCGACGAATCAGCCGATTGTGTTGCTGCGCGAGGTCGAAGGCGAGCGCTACCTGCCGATCTGGATCGGGGCTGTCGAGGCGACCGCGATCGCCTTCGCCCAGCAGGGGGTCGTGCCGCCCCGCCCGCTAACCCATGACCTGATGCGTGACCTCCTCGTCGCCCTCGACGCGAAACTTCGCGCCGTGCGAATCACCGAGATGCGCGACAACGTTTTCTACGCCGATCTTGTCTTCGAAGACGGCCGCGAGGTCAGTGCCCGGCCGAGCGACGCGATCGCGCTTGCGCTGCGTACCGGCACGACCATCTTCGGTACCGAGTCAGTTCTCGAAGAGGCGGGCATCCAGATCCCGCACGAGCAAGAAGACGAAGACGAGGTCGAGAAGTTCCGCGAGTTCCTCGACACGATTTCGCCCGATGATTTCGACACGACCCAAGGTTGACGAGTGCGATCTACGTTGGTGAGCGTGCGTTGGTAAGCCTCAAGTGAAGGTTGAGGGTAGGAATGTTCGACACACCCGCGCGTCGCGTTGACTCACCGGAAAGGGTTGCCTAGCGTGACTGTCGAGTCGAGCTGGAGAGCCCGGGAGAGCGGTCGGGAAACGAGTTTCCTTTCGGACTCCGAGCGCCGATGAAGAGCACATAGTTCTGCTGTAGCACGAACAGTTCAGGTGACCGACGAAGGAGCGCCAGTGGCGACCAACGGTGAGGCCCCCACGGGCCGTACGACGTCCGCGTTGCCTGACGGTGTCCCCGCGCCGAACCCGGTAGCTGCAAAGTCGATGCTCTCGACGTCGCGACAAGGGACCCTATTCGCCGACGACCTGCCAGAACTCGATGACACCGTCGGCTACCGCGGTCCGACCGCATGCGCGGCCGCCGGCATCACGTATCGACAGCTCGACTACTGGGCGCGCACTGGCCTCGTCGAGCCGACAGTGCGCCCCGCAGCTGGCTCCGGCTCGCAGCGCCTTTACGGTTTCCGCGACATCTTGGTGTTGAAGGTTGTGAAGCGGCTGCTCGACACCGGCGTGTCGTTGCAGAACATTCGAGCCGCTGTGCAGCACCTGCGCGAACGCGGCGTCGACGACCTCGCCCAGATCACCCTGATGAGCGACGGCGCCAGCGTCTACGAGTGCACGTCGGCCGACGAAGTCGTCGACCTGGTGCAAGGTGGTCAGGGCGTCTTCGGAATCGCCGTCGGCCGGGTCGTGCGCGAGGTCGAGGGCTCACTCGCCCAGTTGCCGAGTGAGCGTCCTGAGACAGCCGGCGCCGAAACCGACGCGCACCACGATGACGAGTTGGCTCGTCGCAGGGCGGCCCGCCGCACCGGCTGACCGCCGTCCGCCCAGCTTGTGTTGGCCGTCGCGTCGTGCTGGCGAAAACCTGTCGTGTCCGCGCCGGTGCTAGCCCCTACTTGCCCCCGCGCCCTGTTACCGTTGAAGACGCCGATGAACCTATGCGGGAGAGTTCTCACGCAGCCAGCGTGAGGCGCCGAAGGAGCAACCTCCCCGGAATCTCTCAGGCCCAACGACCGCACGGGCGAGGCAACTCTGGAAAGTACGCGTCGACATTGCTCGTGACCAGCCGACGCGTCGCCGACGGTGAAAGCCGACCGCGCCACGCGCGGCGGTGAAGCTCTCAGGCGCCGATGACAGAGGGGGAGCGGCTTCCCTCGCCCAGCAGGGGAGTCCCACCCTGTATCTGCGGAGGGCCGCACGTGAGCGCGAAGCATCCTTTTGAGGCCGACGCGATTCGCGGTTTCGTCGATCGGCATCTCGGTCCTGACCCTGACGCGCAGGCGAAAATGCTTGCAGTCGTGGGCTTCGGTTCGCTCGACGAGTTGGTGTCTGCGGCGGTTCCGTCGTCCATCAAAGACGACGCCGGACGACGAAGTGCGTTGCCGCCTGCCGCGACGGAAGACGAGGTAATCGCCGAGTTGCGTGAGCTTGGCCGCGGCAACACGGTGATGAGATCGATGATCGGGCTCGGGTACTACGGAACGATCACGCCCGGCGTCATCAAGCGGAATGTGCTCGAGAGCCCGGCGTGGTACACCGCCTACACCCCTTACCAGCCCGAGATTTCGCAAGGCCGACTTGAGGCGCTGCTCAACTTCCAGACCGTGGTTGCGGATCTCACCGCGTTACCGGTCGCGGGGGCCTCGTTGCTCGACGAGCCGACTGCGGCGGCCGAGGCTATGTCGTTGTGTCGTCGTAACTCTAAGTCGACAAGTCAGCGTTTCTTCATCGACGCCGATGTGCTGCCGCAGACCATCGAGGTGGTGCGCACCCGCGCGCTGCCGCTCGGGGTCGAGGTGGTCGTCGCAGATCTTCGCGCTGGGTTACCCGAGCCCGACTGCTTCGGGGTGCTGGTTCAATACCCGGGAAGCAGCGGCGCCGTCTCCGATTTTCGAGCGGTGGCCACGCAGGCCCACGAAGCGGGCGCACTCGTGGTGGCGGCCACGGATCTGTTATCGCTGACGTTGTTGCAACCCCCAGGTGAGTGGGGCGCCGACGTTGCGATCGGATCGAGCCAACGCTTCGGTGTGCCCATGTGGTTCGGCGGCCCGCACGCGGGATTCATGTCAGTGCGCGAGTCGCTCGCCCGTTCGCTGCCGGGGCGGCTGGTCGGCGTCTCGGTCGATGCCGAGGGACGGCCCGCTTACCGACTGGCGCTGCAGACGCGCGAGCAACACATCAGGCGCGAGAAGGCGACCAGCAACATCTGCACCGCACAGGTGCTTCTCGCGGTTGTCGCCGGAATGTATGCCGTCTACCACGGGCCTGACGGATTGCGCGCGATCGCCGAGCGGGTGCACCGGCGCGCTGTGGTGTTCGCGCGAGGGCTCGCCGACGGATACGGCGTTGAAGCATCGCTGTATTTCGACACGGTGTCGGTCAAGGCACCCGGGCGTGCCAGGGCGCTCGTCGAAGCAGCCCTCGACCATAGGATCAACATCCGGTTCGTCGACGACGACACGGTCGCGATCGCCTGCGACGAGACGACGACCGCCGCAGATGTGGAAGCACTTTGGGCCGCCTTCGGCATGGCCGTCACATTCGACGAGGTCGACGCCGCGGTCGATCACGCCCCACCGGGTCTCCTTGGTCTTGGAGGGGCGCACGGGCCGGGCGCTGCGGCGTCCGACGAGTTGCCCCACCGAACCTCGGGATTCCTTACCCACCAGGTGTTTCATCGGTATCGCTCAGAGACGTCGATGCTGCGATACCTGCGCCGCCTTTCAGACAAGGACGTCGCTCTCGACCGTTCCATGATCCCGCTCGGCTCGTGCACGATGAAGCTCAACGCCACCACCGAGATGGAGTCGATCAGCTGGCCGGAGTTCGCCGACATCCATCCATTCGCGCCGATCGACCAGGCCTCGGGATATCTGCGGCTGATCCGTGACCTCGAGTCGTGGTTGGCCGACATCACGGGCTACGACGCCGTCTCGGTGCAGCCGAACGCGGGGTCACAGGGCGAGCTGGCCGGGCTACTGGCGATCCGCCACTACCACCAGGCGAACGGGTCGGCCGATCGTGACGTCTGCCTGATCCCGGCGTCGGCGCACGGTACGAATGCCGCCAGCGCCGCGATGGCCGGCATGCGTGTGGTCGTCGTTGCCTGCGACACATCAGGAAACGTCGACCTCGACGACCTACACGCCAAAATCGCAGCCAATGCTGAGAAGTTGGCCGCCATTATGGTCACGTATCCGTCGACGCATGGCGTTTACGAGACCAGCATCAGCGACGTGTGTGCCGCTGTCCACGACGCGGGCGGGCAGGTGTACGTCGATGGCGCCAATCTCAATGCTCTGGTCGGGCTGGCGCGGCCGGGCCGTTTCGGTGCCGACGTTTCGCACCTGAACCTGCACAAGACTTTCTGCATCCCGCACGGCGGTGGTGGGCCTGGCGTTGGGCCGATCGGCGTGCGCGCGCACCTCGCACCGTATCTGCCGAACCATCCGATGGCCGCGGAAGCAGGCCCCGCGACTGGTCCTGGCCCGATCTCGGGCGCACCGTTCGGGTCGGCTGGCGTGCTTCCCATCCCGTGGGCGTACATCAAGTTGATGGGCATCGACGGGCTCCGTCGTGCCACCGAAGTCGCGATCCTATCGGCGAACTACCTGGCGCATCGGCTTTCTGCCTCGTATCCGGTGCTGTATACCGGCCAGCACGGACTGGTCGCGCACGAGTGCATCATCGACCTCCGGCAGTTCACCAAGGAAAGCGGCATCACGGTCGACGATGTGGCGAAACGCCTTATCGACTATGGGTTTCACGCACCGACGATGTCGTTCCCGGTGGCAGGCACGCTGATGATTGAGCCGACCGAATCGGAAGACCTCGACGAGCTAGACCGGTTCGTCGACGCAATGGTTGCCATTCGCGGCGAGATCGCGAAAGTGGCGTCGGGGGAGTGGGATCGCGACGACAATCCCCTGCGCAACGCTCCGCACACTGTCGAATCGCTGACAGCTGACTGGTCGCACGGATATTCGCGGGAAACAGCGGTTTTCCCGCTGCCATCGCTGCGGGCCGGCAAGTACTTTTCGCCGGTGGCGAGGATTGATGGCGCTTACGGCGACCGCAATCTGGTGTGCAGCTGCCCGCCGATGTCTGCCTACGAGTAGCTCGTGGCTTCCGCGAACACGGCGAGCACGGCGAGCACGGCGAGCATGGCGGGGTTCGTCTAGGTGCGCCCGTCGTTTTCCTGGGCCCGCTGCAACGTGTCGTCGCTGGGCGTGCGCGGCATCCAGTCGGCGAGCCGCGCGGCGAAGCCGGCTTCTCGAACGGCGCGGATCACCACCGGATCGTCGTCAACGACGAGGTCGATTGCCATGTCTCGCTGTAATTGGCGCAGCTGCTGCAGCTTGACCATGACGGCGGGCCGGTGGTCGCCGTCGCGCCGCATCACCAGCGTGCCGTCGGGCAATTCGTGCTCCGCAAGCCAGGTCGTGGTGGCCCTGCGCAATCGCTCCGGCCTGCCGGTGAGATAGACGACGACATGAGTGGACGACGCCGTGCGCGCGAACTCGGCGCCGATCTCGAGAAGCTGGTCGTCCTTGGCTCCGGCGAAAAACTTTTGCCAATCCTTGGGATTTCGATCGAGATAGTGCAGCCGGTGCCGAAGGTCGGCGACCACGCCATCGATGTCGATGACGACACACGCTGACGGCGGCTCGGGCATCTCCCAACGCTACGGGCGAGCCGGCCGTTGCATCACAGTGGGACCAACGAAAGCTGCGTGGATTCGGAACGCGCGACAGTCTCGTGATGGCGCAGCGAGCCTGATTGCGACGTCGACGTGGTGCGGTCGGTCAAGGTAGGCCTGCCGATGCCGACAGCGCGCGCTAGTTCGTGTACCTGGTTGCAGACCTCGTGCTGGTAAGACTTCGGTGCATAGGACGATCGGGCGTAGAGCCTTTCATACCTCGACACCAGATCGGGATGCGTCGCGGACAGCCATTGCATGAACCACTCGCGAGCTCCCGGCCGCAAATGCAACACGATCGGCGAGACGAATTGCGCGCCGGACTCGGCAATCGCCGACACGGTAGCGCGGAGTTGCTCCGGTGAATCGGTGAGCCACGGCAGGATCGGCGCCATCAAGATGCCGCAGCGGATGCCGGCATCGTTCAGCGCGCGGCAGACCTGCAGCCGCTTGTTCGGGTTGGGCGTGCCAGGTTCGATTTCGCGCCAGCACTCGCCGTCGACAAAGCCGACTGACAATGCGGTGGAGACATCAGTGACCTGCGCGGCATGTCGAAGCAGGTCAAGGTCGCGCAGGATCAGTGAACCCTTGGTCAGGATCGAGAAGGGGTTCGCGTGCTCGGTTAGCGCGGTGATGATGCCTGGCATCAAGCGATACCGACCCTCGGCGCGCTGATAGGGATCGACGTTGGTGCCCATGGCGATGGGTTGGCCGTGCCAGGATTTCTTGGCGAGGCCGCGACGCACCAGTTCAGGTGCATTGACCTTCACCACGATCTTGGTGTCGAAGTCGAGGCCCGCACCGAGATCGAGATAGGTGTGGGTGTTGCGGGCAAAGCAGTAGCGGCAGGCATGTGAGCAGCCGCGGTAGGGGTTGATGGTCCACTCGAATGGCATATGCGACGCCGCAGGCACCCGGTTCAGGATCGACTTCGCCTGCACCTCGAAGAACGTCATTCCTGCGAAGTGCGGTGAATCGAACGTGCGGACGACGGCCGGGCTGTCAAACAGGGCATCTTGATTGCTGCTGCGCCTGCCCGACAAGCGATCGGACGACGGCGGAGCTTCTTCGGGCAGGACCTGCAGGGATTGCCAACGCATGACGAACCTCCCAACCATCGCTATTAGAACATATGTTCGATCCTAAGGCAGGCCTTCGCCCTTCAATCGCTGACATCATGAGTTGGTGAGCACTCAGGCGACGCAGGCACGTCAACCCGCGCCGCCGCACGAGTTGGCTCTGCCCTCGCGGGTCGATCTCGCCTTGATCGTCGTCGCCGTCGGCGCGGTCGCGACCTCAGGCCCATTGATTGCTGCTACCGCGGCGCCCGCACTGGCTGTGGCATTTTGGCGCAACGGGCTTGCGGCTGCGCTGATGGCGCCTTTCACCTTGTTGCGGCGCCGTGACCAGGTTCGAGCGCTGCGCCGACCGCAGTGGCGACTGATCGCCGTCGCTGGCGTGTTGCTCGCCGCGCACTTCGCGACGTGGATCACGAGTCTGCGGTTTACCTCCGTCGCGACGTCGACGGCTCTGGTAGCGACGCAGCCTGTGTGGGCCGGACTGTTCGCCCGGGCCAGGGGAGCGCGCATCTCGCGCATGGCCTGGATCGGAATCGCGATCACCGTTGTCGCCGCGATGCTGCTCACCGGGCTCGACGTCCGGCTATCGGGCCGTGCCGTGGTCGGCGACGTCCTGGCTCTTGTCGGCGGCGTGCTGGCTGCAGGCTACGTAACGGCGGGTGCGGCAATCCGGCGGACCGTCGACACGGCGACCTACACCACGTTGTGCTACTCGATAACCGCACTGGTGCTCGTCATCGCGTGTGTGGTCGGACGGCAGCACCTTTCGGGCTATAGCGGATGGGATTGGTTACGCATTGCCGCGCTCACGGGTGGCGCCCAGTTGCTCGGGCATTCGGTTTTCAACCGGGTGCTCAAGACGACAAGCGCGACCGTTGTCAGCCTCTCGATTTTGTTCGAAGTGCCTGGAGCTACGGTCATTGCGGCAATCTGGCTGCACCAGTCGGTGCGCGCGGCGCAGGTGCCGGCGGCGCTATTGTTGCTGCTCGGGTTGGCTGTGGTGATCCGGTCGGGCGGCCGGGCCGTACCTGCCGAGTGAAGCGATACCGCGGATCGTGGTACTCCTCAGGTGTCGACGGAGTCCGGCGCGTCGACGAGCTGGAGCATTGTCAACGCTGCGAGCGCGTCAGCCGGGTCGATGGTCGACAGCGCAAAGCCGACGTGCACCACGACCCAATCACCCACGCGCAGATCATCGAGCAGGCTCGTGTCGACTCGGCGTGGCACGCCGGCGACGTCGACGACGGCTAGTTGCGGCCGGTCGCGGTCGAAGTCGACGACCCTGCCGGGAACACCGAGACACATGAGCTAGGCCCTCACATGCGCTCGATCTTGATGTAGCGGACCATCGCCGGATATTCCTTCCACGCCAAGGCGACGAGGGGCAGGCCGAGCAACAGAAGCCAGGGCGTTCGGCGTACGACAGACATCTGGTCATCTCCTCACGGGACGTCGGACAGGGGCGGCGGCGGGGCAGCGGCACGAGTTATCGGATCGGTGGCTAGGGCCAAGCCGACTCCGTTACCCCGGCGGAAGATTCGGCATGATCGGCAGGCTCGCGTCGTGCTTCTTCGGCGCCACGCCCGTCGAGCGCCGCGCGTCGGCCGTTCCGTCGGAATGGTGGCCAACTTGCTTGTCGTAGGCGCCTTTTTTGTTGCCTTGGTGAACGCCCTTCACATGCGCTAGCCCGTCAGGCTTGACCTGCGGTTTGCCGGTCCTAATCTCACCCATGTCGACTCCCTGTGCCGAGCTGATCGAAGAACTCTTTGATGAGCGGCCAGACGGTGTTGCCACCGCTCCATCCGCGCCACTCGCGACGCACGATCGCGACGAGCCGGAAACAGTCGTCGATCGGCACAACCCAATGCTCGTTGGCGTTTCGTGCCGTGTTCACGAGCAGCGCCTCGACGTCACATTGCATCGCGCGCACCGGCTCGCACGCCGCGACGACGCGCCGCCAGATCGTCTGGTCGACTTCCCACTGCGTGGCGCCCATCGGGCTCGGATAGTGCGCGACCACCGCGCCGTCCGACTGGCATACGAAGAAGGCCAAGCCCACAGGCACGCCGAGGTCGGTCATCGACACGTCGTCGAGGCGTGTACGCCGCTGCGGGATAACCCGATACCGGCGCTCGGGCTGGACCGAGCCGCTGTCAGTGAACTGCGCGTGTTCGCCGGCGAAGAGAATCGTGCAGGCCTGGCAGCTGCAGTTCACGTCGGCGTTCTCGACGTCGAGAAGGTGCCGATGCCGCTCGGCGATCGGCGCCGCGCACAGATCGCAACACTGCGTCGGCACTGCGGGCTGGCCACGACGAATGAGCCGTTCGAGCGCGCCGGTGCTCATAGGCTTCCCGATCGGCCGGCATTGCCCGCGAGCGAAGGACGGTGAAGCAAGGAGGCAGCCGGAATCAGCGGGTCGGCAGCCTTCTTCGTCGTCGCCTCGACATCCGACAGTTCAACTGCCGCGGCGAGCACGGCCTCTTTCACCACGAGGTCGAGCGTCGTGGCTGACGATGAACAGCTGCCGCAGCTGCCGGCGAGCGCCACTTTGGCCACGCCGTCCTCGATACCGACGAACTCGATGCTGCCGCCATGTGAACCGACGTACGACTGCAGCGACTCAACCGCGTTAGCTACCCGTTGCTCGACGGAGTCAGGATGCAAGTCGTGCATGACAAACAGGTGACCGAGTAGTTCGTCGTCACACATCGAGCGGGCGGCGGCCGGTGTGTCGCGAACGGCCGCCAGCACGCGCGCCAATGCCTCGCCGTAGACTTCTGCGAGCAGTTGGACGGCGTCGAGCGCGGATTGCGCCGTCGGCCCGGGGATCTCCTCGAGCTGGCCCAGCAAGGCGTCCAGCCTGCCAAGCCGCTCGTGCACCTCTTCGTCGCCGAGCCTGCCGCGAACACGCTCAACCATGGGAAGCACCAAACATCGGCGAGTGCAGTTTCTTCAGCGTGCGTCCTTCGCCGAGGTACATGTGAACACCGCAGGGCAGACACGGGTCGAAGCTTCGTACGGCGCGCATGATGTCGACGCCTTTGAAGTTGTCAGGACCGTTCTCCTCGAAGATCGGCATGTCCTGTACGGCATCCTCGTAGGGCCCCGGTGTGCCGTAGGAGTCGCGCGGACTCCCGTTCCATGGCGTCGGCGGGTATGGATGGTAGTTCGCGATCTTTCCGTCGCGAATCACCATGTGGTGAGACAGCACGCCTCTGACTGCCTCGTGGAAACCGCAGCCGATCGCTTCGTCGGGTACCTCGAAGTCTTCGAACACTTTCGTGTCGCCCGCGCGCACGAGCGCCATCGCCTTCTCCAGGAAGTGCAGTGCCATGCCGGCTGCGTAGGCGATGAAGTAGACGCGCGCCCGATTGCGCTCGAGCGCATTCGACCATTGCGGAATGCGCCACTCGAGCGTCGTCTCGGGCAGGCTTGCGCTGCGTGGCAAGGAGATCCGCACGCTTGAGCCGGTCGACTTCACATACGGTGTGTCGACGATTCCGGCGAGTGCCGTGGCGTACAGCCGTGCGAACGGGCCGCCACCCGTGTCTAACGCGAGATGGTCGCCGGTGCGCTTGTCGAGCCATCGCGGGCTCATCACCCAGCTGTAATTCCCGTCGAAATCGCGCTTTTGCGGATCGGGCAGCGTCGTCTGATTCCACGGATGCCGCATGTCGATTGGGTTGCCGAGCGGGTCCTTAGTGACGAATGGCGCCTCGGTCGCCCAGTCCTTGTAGAACGAACTGCCCAACAGGATGCGGATGCCAAGGTTGATGTCGACGAGGTCGGTCGTGACGAGTTGCCCGTCGACCACGACGCCGGGCGTCACGAACATCGAACGCCCCCAGTTCGTCATGTGCTCGTACTTGTAGTCGCACACGGCCGGATCCTGGAATGCGCCCCAGCATCCGAGCAGTACCCGTCGCCGTCCGACTTCTTCGTAGCCTGGCAGTGCTTCGTAGAAGAAGTCGAACACGTCGTCGTTCAGGGCGACCGCTTGCTTGACGAAATCGAGGATGCTGAGCAGCCGACTGAGGTAATCGGTGAACAACGTCGGCTGCGGCATCGTGCCGACGCCGCCTGGATAGATGGTCGACGGATGGACGTGTCGACCTTCCATCAGACAGAACATTTCTCGGGTGACCCGGCTCATGCGCAATGCTTCTTTGTAGATCGCGCCTTCGAACGGGTTGAAGGCACGCATGATGTCGGCGATCGTGCGGTAGCCGTGCACGCCAGCGTGTGGGGCCTCGGTGTTCTCTGCACGCGCGAGCACCGACGGGTTGGTCGCCTTGACCATCGCTTCGCAGAAGTCGACGAACACGAGGTTGTCTTGGAAAAGCGTGTGGTCGAACAGATACTCAGCGGCTTCACCGAGGTTGATGATCCACTCGGCCAACGGCGGATTGCTGATGCCATACGCCATGTTCTGCGCATAGACCGAACAGGTCGTATGGTTGTCGCCGCAGATGCCACAGATCCGGCTCGTGATGAACCCGGCGTCGCGCGGGTCCTTGCCTTTCATGAACACGGAGTAGCCGCGGAACAACGACGACGTACTGTGACATTCGGCGACTTGCTTGTTCTTGAAGTCGATTTTTGTGTAGACACCCAGGTTTCCGATGATGCGGGTGATCGGGTCCCACGCCATCTCGACAAGCTCGCCGCGTTCTGCGGCTGGGCGCGTCCTGTCCGTTACCGCCATGTCGATTCCTCCTCCTTGCAGTGGACCGGACGTCGATGCTCAAGACGAGCTGGGTCGCCACCGTGGGTCGTAACCGGTCGTCAGTTCGGGACCGTTGTGGCGCCACTTCGGTTCTTTGTTCGCCGTGTGGTTCGTGATCGAGCGCATCCGGCGGATGAACGCGCCGTAGGGGCTCACGATCATCGACGACAGGCTGCCGCCGGGAGGCATGTCCATGAACGGCATGAACTTGTCGGGGA
>JBOGEK010000212.1:0-2063 GCA_050743645.1 Acidothermaceae bacterium | reverse complement strand
CACTAGCACCGCGGCGAACAGGTAGGTCGCGATCAGCGCGCCGCCGATCGTCGTCCGGATCGAAAGACCTTGCTTGGGCGATGCGGGCTCGGCGCGATGCGCGCGAGCCGTGACGCCAGTTGCGGTTTCGTCGCTCACGACTGGGCCCAACAGTTGCTAGCGATGGTGGATTCCGGCATGCCTGGTGGCGTTCGGGGGAACGGGCTCTCGGGTAAGGCGGCAGCGCAGGCACGGACCTTGGAGGTGATCATGGGTTTCGGTGACCCGACGAGGCTCGACCCCATCAGCGTGGCGTGGAACACGGTTGCCAGCTATCCGACGTACGAGCAGGCCCAGGAGGCCGTCGATCGGCTGTCCGACGGGCAGTTTCCGGTCGACCACCTCGACATCGTTGGCTCCGATCTTCGGCTGGTCGAACACGTGACCGGGCGGCTGACCAAACGCATGGCAGCGGGCGCGGGCGCAGCGACCGGTGCCTGGTTCGGGCTGTTCATCGGCGTGCTCGTCGGCCTGTTCACGAGCGGACCCGCCTGGCTTGGGCTCATCTTGGGTGGGCTGCTCATTGGTGCCGTCTGGGGCGGTGTCTTCGGCTACCTCGGTCATGCGGCAACTCGGGGCAGGCGCGACTTCTCGTCGACCCGCACGCTGGTGGCGAACCGCTACGACATCATCGCCCGCGGCGGTCACGCCGAGCAGGCCCGCGAGGTGCTCAATCGCACCGAGTTCGCCGTCGATAGCGCCGCTCAACACTGACGGGTCGCCAGCCCGCCCGGCCCGTATTCGTGATCAAGCATTTAGGCGCAACCGTCATCGCCTGCCGTTGCGCGTAAGTGCTTGATCAACGGTCAACGTGCCTGCTACTTCACGATGTGCGGGCCGAGCAGGCTCAGGTCGGCGGGGCTGAGCCGGTCGCTCGACGTCTTCGCCTGGTGCCAGAACGGGTACCGCAACGGCTGCGCGCTGACCTGGTCGAGGCGGGCTCTTTCGTCGTCCGCCAAAACTAGCTCGGCCGCCGCGAGGTTGTCGGCGAGCTGCTCTTCGGTGCGCGCGCCGACGATCGCGGACGTCACGCCCGGGCGGCCAAGGAGCCACGCGAGTGCGACCTGTGCCGCCGAAACGCCGTGCGCGCCGCCGATCTCGACGAGAACGTCGACGGTGTCGTACAGCTTGTCTTCGTCGTGCACCGGCGGCTCGTCCCAATCGCCGAGATGCCGGCTACCGGACGGCGCGGCGACACCGCGGCGGTACTTGCCCGACAGCAACCCACCCGCGAGCGGGCTCCAGACCAAGATGCCGAGGCCCTGGTCGATCGTGACGGGCACCAGGTCCGACTCGGCGTCGCGCGCCTGCAACGAGTAGTAGATCTGCTGGCTGACGAAGCGCGAGAGGCCGGTGCGTTCGGAGACGCCGAGTGCCTTCATCAGTTGCCAGCCCGCGTAATTCGACGCACCGATGTAGCGCACCTTGCCCGACGTCACCAAATGGTCAAGTGCCGCAAGGGTTTCTTCAAGTGGGGTCTGACCGTCCCACTCGTGCACTTGATACAGGTCGAGGTAGTCGGTGCCAAGCCGCCGCAGGCTCGCCTCGGCACCGCGGATGATGTGGTGGCGCGAAAGCCCGGCGTCGTTAGGGCCGTCGCCCATCGGCATGCGCACCTTGGTCGCGAGTAGTACGTCTTCACGTGCGACCGGCAACGCGTTGCCCACGATCTCTTCTGAAAGCCCCGCCGAATACACGTCGGCGGTGTCGATCAAGTTGACGCCGGCGTCGAGTGCCATCGCGATCTGTCGGCGCGCGCCCTCGACGTCGATGGTGCCGACGGCCGCGGCCCAACCACGCCCGCCGAAGCCCATGGTGCCGAGGGTCAGCGTCGAGACGCGCAGACCTGAGTTGCCGAGTTGTCGATATTCCATAGCCAGATCCTGCCCCGCCCCCCAAGCTGCACGTCGCTCGGGGTCAGCTGCGGCGGGCGCGGCTACGACGGGCCGGCTCGCGGCCAATCGGCTGTGTCGGCTCGGGCAGCGTCGGTGTCCGCTTGGTGATCGGACGACGGACCGGTTCGC
>JBOGEK010000211.1:0-7516 GCA_050743645.1 Acidothermaceae bacterium | reverse complement strand
CAAAACGGGGCTAATCGGCGAAGGCAGCAGGGGGACGCAGCTGAAGTGACGCCGAGGTCAGAGGAGTCGCTGGACTTCTTCGGCGGTCGCGGCCAGATCGCGCAGGACGTCGGCCAGCGGCGCCCGGCCCTGCGGCGTCCAGACGGTGATCGACGCGACCGAACCCGCCCCCGATACGCCGGCCGAGGCATCGGCGACCTCAGCCAGCGCTGGCCGCAGGTCGTGCGCGAGGACGTTCACCTGGTCGCCGACTACGAGATCGCCGACCTCCGGGACTGACCGCCATGCAGGCGGCTCGGGATCGCCAGCCCGCTCGATTCCCTGTGCCGCGACCGCGAGGGTTCGAGCAAGTAGCCGGCCGGCGTCCGCCCTGCTGGCCGTCGGGCCCGGCAGTTGGGCAGCGAGCTTGCCGGGCGACATCGTGCGCAGCGCCCATGCCACCCGCGCGAGCATCGCGACAAGATCGGTTGCCGCGCGATCATCGAGCAGGTCACCCACGGGCGCACATTACCGCCGACACGCGCCCAGGCCTTGCCCGCAGCCCAACACGCGGCAAGGCCTTGCTCGCAGACCGATGCTGAGGCACGCTGCCTATATGGACCGGTGATTGCACGTCAGCGCTCGGGAGGCGTCTATGTCCGTCAACCACTCCGACGAGACCCATCGCAACCTTGTCGAGAGGGTCCCGCAGGTCACAGGACGCGGGCTTTCCGAGTGGTTCCACGAAATAGAACAGGGCCCCAGCTTCAGCCGGTTCGACGAACGCGTCAACTGGCTACGCGACGAGCATGAGCTCCCCGCGGGCTACGCCAACGCGATCGTTCGCGAGCACGAGAAGCACCGCTCCGCGCACAGCTAGTTGACGCAACACCGTGGACGACGAAGCGCCGGGATCCGGATTTCTCCGAATCCCGGCGCTCGTATTCCGTCCTATCGCGTACTGCTTTCCTAGCCGTGGTTCGCTCTCAGAACCTCAGGGGTAGCTGACGACGTCGACCGGCGTGACGGTGCCGGGGTCGGTGGAATTGTTCGGCCCACCCGTCCCGTTGATCACCGAGTTGAACCCGCCCGAGCCGGTGATCCACACCGTAAAGACGTTGTTGAACTGGACGCCGGGCCGGGTCGGGGCCTGGAACGCGTCGTCGTCGAACAGCGTCGCCGTGGTCTGGTTGAACACGACGTAGCTGCCCATGCCGTAGCCGTTGAACGTCTTCACGTTGGGCGCGACGACGAACGCCGGGTAGCCGAGGTGGCTGGGCGACTGGTTCCAGACATCCTGGCTCGGCGGGTCGTACGGCAACTCGTTCTGGAAGAACACATCGGTGCCGCCGTTGCCGATCCAGATGACCTCGTTCTTCTGGTAATGCTCGACGGCCAAGCCGTAGGCGGTCACGTTCTCACCGGTAACGACGACGCCGGTGTCGGCGGTATTCGTCGTCCAACCGACGGCATTGCCGTGGTCGGCCCGCCATGCCCAGACGTCGTCGATGATCGAGTTGTTCGCGCCGTCGAGCAGGCTGACCGTCGCCGATGTCGCCGTGGTCTCCGCACCACCGATGCGGAAGAACACGTCAGACACCAGGTCGGGGTTGCTCGAAGAACTGCCGGCCCCACCAGGTGTGCCGATCGCCATCAGCGCCGTGGAGTTCACCGGTCCGGCGTCGATGAGCAGCCCAGCAATCGTGACTCCACTATTCGGCGTCGCAATCAGCGCCACATTTCCGTGCTGCGGCACGATTGTGGCGAAGCCCATACCGAGCACCACGGTGTTCGGCCGGCTGACGACGATCGCGCGGTCGGTGTTGTACACACCCGGCGTGAGGATCAGGTTCTTGCCACGCGCGAGTGCGGCGTTGATCGATGCAACCGAGGTGTTCGGGCTCGCAATGAAGAAATCGTTGATCGAGATCGAGTGACCGGCTTCACTGCCGCTCGCCCACGAGGTGCCCACCGTGTCGTGTTGCACCGACGGGACGAATACCTTGAAGTTGCCATCAGAATCCGTATAGAGGAACGGCTTTTCTTTCGTCACTGGGCTCGAGGACAGTACCGTGTTCTGCTCGCATTGACCGGTGAAGACCGGGGCTGGTGCGCCAACAGTTCCGGAGTACACCATGTTCCACAGGCCGTCTGGGCAACCGGCGGCACCACCGATCTGATCGTTGCGCACCATGTATTGCTGGTTGCCGAAGAAATCGAGAGAGCCGCTGACCTGGCTGTCGGCGATAAAGCCACCACTAGCAAAGTTATTCGGTGCGCAGTAGTCCTGGAAGATGACGTTGCCCTTGCTCGATCCGTTGCCGTTGCTGCCGTCGTCGACGATCACTCGTCGCATCGGAGCCGCCTGCGAAACCGCCCAGAATTCGCCGGTGTTGGCGCAGAAGGGCGTGAACGGGTCACCGATCGGCGGTGCGTATGCCGGCGGACTCGAAGGAATGTTCACGTTGATCTTCAAGTTCGACAGCGAACGCCAGAAGTTGTCGTCGGCGTTGCAACTGCCGTCGCTGAAGCAGGTGTTGAAGACGTTGACGGCGCCGTTGATGACAGTGTCGCCAGGCATTGCGCCCAGTCCCGCAACCTCGGTGTAGTAACCGACCTGGAAGATCAGCGGATTGTCAGGCGTGCCATAAGTGCCAGGCTCGAAGAAGATTGAGTAACGCTGGCTGGTGAACTGGCTGGCGACCGGCACCTGCTGGGTCGCGATCGCGTCGAGCTGCGACTGGATGCTCGCCTGTGACATGGTCGGGTCGAAGATGACCACGTTCGGGCCGAAATTGGTGGCGGAAGCCGAATGTAGGGTCGGCACGGCTATCGCCGATGCAGGCGTGGCGGCGATCGCGCCGACGCCCGCGATGAGCGCAGCCGCGAGGGCCACAGACGGGCGCCGGAGGCGACGGCCCCGATGAGGTTCGTGCATGTGCTCGTTGCTCCTTCTGATGCTGGTTTCGTGCACACGTGACGCGTGTGCGCGCTCTCACGCCCGGCAAAGCGCGACGCTACTCCGAATGGCTCGATGGCGTAACCCTCATACGCCCGAATGGCCTAACGAACGGGTGCCCCCGGTCGGACTCGAACCGACACTGGAACCCTTTTAAGGGGCTCGCCTCTGCCTATTGGGCTACGGGGGCGCGCTTGCTGCGGCACGCGCCGACAACGCTAGCGCCGACCGGCAAACCGCGCGGGTTGGGTTACGGTGCGCACGGTAGACCGGGCGCAACGCCACCCAGCACGCGACGTCAACTCGCGGTGTTCGCCCCTTTTGAACGCGGACGCCGCGTGGTTGCGGTTTGCGGCTCGGCGTCAGTGAGCGGAGTCGGCTCTTGCGGCGGCAACGCAGGGCGCGCCGCCATCTCGAACTCCTCGCGTGGGTTCTGTAATGCGCCTAACGACACGATTTCGCGGCGGAAGAACAGGGCGAGGGTCCAGTCAGCAATGACGCGCACCTTGCGATTGAACGTCGGAACGCGCGACACGTGATAGGTGCGATGCATGAACCAGGCGAGAATGCCGCGGATCTTGATGCCATAGACCTGCGCGACGCCCTTGTGTAGCCCGAGGCTTGCCACCGAACCCGAATACGAATGCCGATACTCGGTCGGCTTTCCGCCGTGCAGGACGGAAGCAATGTTTTCGCCGAGCTGTTTCGCTTGCCGCACCGCGTGCTGCGCACTCGGACCGCAGAACGTGCCCGGCCTTGTGACGTCAGGAATCGCAGCGGAATCCCCCGCCGTCCATGCATCATCGGTGCCGGCGACCGTGAGATATTCGGTGCCCTTGATGCGACCCTTCTCATCGATCGGCAAGTCGCTTTGGGCGACGACGGGATTGGGCTTCACCCCCGCCGTCCAGACCAAAGTGTCGGCGTCGAATTCTTGTCCGTCGGAGAGCACGATGTGATGGTCGACGGCTGAGTTGAGCCTGGTATTCAGCAAAACTTCCATGCCGCGGTGGTGCAACTCGCGCACGGTGTACTCGCCCATGTCGCGACTGACTTCGGGCAGGATGCGATCGGATGCCTCGACGAGAACCCATCGCATATCGGCGGGATCGACGGCGGCGTACGACTTGCACGCGTCACGGGCCATGTCTTCGAGTTCGGCGAACGCTTCGACCCCGGCGTAGCCCCCGCCCACGAACACGAACGTCAACGCACGGCGGCGAACCGAAGCCTCAGACGTAGACGCGGCAATGTCGAGTTTTGCCAGCACATGGTTGCGCAAGAAGATCGCTTCACCGACCGTCTTGAAGCCGATTCCGACTTCGGCGAGGCCCGGAATCGGCAACGTGCGAGCGATTGATCCAGGAGCCACGACGATGATGTCGTAAGAGATCTCGACCGGCTCTCCGGCGTTGGGTAAAAACGTGACGACCCGGCGCGCGTGCTCGATCCGGGTGACTCGTCCGTTCAGCACCTGGGCGCGTGGCAACACACGGCGAAGCGGGACGACGACATGGCGTGGCTCGAGGTTTCCGGCCGCGGCTTCGGGCAGGAACGGCTGATACGTCATATACGACAAGGGATCGATGACCGTGATCGTGGCCTCGTCGCGACGCAATGCTTTGTGCAATCGCAACGCCGTGTACATGCCGACGTAGCCGCCACCCACGATCAGGATGTGCGGCCGCTGCCTACCGGAGTTCTCGATCGGCTGGGTCATTGACATCCCCTCTTCGCGCTGGGGCCACCCCCGCTCGCGGGGGAGCTCATCGGTCGCGAGTTCCGCTCCTCGGCGCCAAGGCGCCTGCGATGCTCGCTCACGATTCGACCCTATCCCCGGGGGCCGCGCGCCAAATCGACCGCCGACCGCAGCACATCGTCGAGCATCGACTCGGTGAGCCGGCCGGTGAAAGTGTTCTGCTGGCTCGGGTGGTAACTGCCGATCAACTCCAGCTTGCCGCCGCCTCCGGCACCTAACTGGCCCGCCTCGAGCGACACGACGACGCCGTGCCCAAATCTCGGCGCTGGCTTGGGCACCGCATACCCGGCCGCGACGAGCACCGGCAGCAGCGCCTGCCAGCCGAAGCCGCCGAGCACGATGACCACTTTCAACGTCGGCGCCAGAAGTTCGAGTTCACGGGCGAGCCACGGGCGGCAGGTGTCGCGCTCGGTTGTCGTCGGCTTGTTGGCCGGCGGCGCGCACCGCACGGCCGCAACCATCCGTACCCCGATCAGTTGCTGACCGTCGTCGGCGTACGTGCTCGTCGGCAGTTTCGCGAGGCCGGCGCGATGTAAAGCGGCAAACAGCCAGTCGCCGCTGCGGTCACCGGTGAAGATGCGGCCGGTGCGATTTCCGCCGTGCGCTGCAGGCGCGAGCCCGACGACGGCGATATCGGCCTTCTGGTCACCCCAACCTGCGACCGGTCGGCCCCAGTACGGCTCGTCGGCGAACGAGCGCCGCTTAACTCGTGCGACGTCTTCACGCCAGGCCACCAGCCGCGGGCACGCGCGGCACACCGAAACGCGCGCCGTCAGTTCATCGATGTCGGACGACGCAAGCGCGAGTGCCGTCACGTCGTCCGCGAGGTTCGCGACCGGAGTTCGCGCAGTAGCCAGGTCGTCGGGCCAGCCGCTGCCCGGGAGCGCTATCACCCAAAGAGTCTGGCAGGAGTCTGGGATGTCGGGAAAGGCAGCCCGGGGCAGCTATGGCGCCATTGCGGCTTTCCGCGCGGGTTCATCAGCAGCTCAGCGCAGTCGGCGTTACTCCGCCTGGACGCAGTCGAGGTGCCTGCATGGGCGATGTTGCAATCCCGGATTCCTGTGACACTTACATCACGCTGCGTGACAGCTACATGACGCCACGTAACAGCGTGCGTAACCGGGTGGGACGTACAACAGGTTGGGGTGGACCGTGAAAGAAGCCATGGATGGCACCGGCGGCGGACGGCGAGGGGGCGCACCCGTACCGGGCGCGACCTGGGCCCGCAACCGCAATCGCATCGGCCGACTTGCTGCCGGCACGACAGCGTGCGCCGCGGCCGTCGGAATGCTCGCGGCGCCGGGCATCGCGAATGCCAGCGCGCCAGCCGCGGCTGGCGTTTCGGCCAGCTCGAGCTCGGCCGTCATTTCGTCGACCGGCGCCTACATCGTGCAGGCAACTGCCGGCCAGGTCGCCCAGGCGAAGGCCGATGCGATCGCTCTCGGTGGCCGGATAGGTGTCGATCTACCGATCATCAACGGATTCGGCGTCACGTTGCCCGGGAGCGCGCTCGCTGCGCTAGCCGGCTCGTCCGACGTCCGGGAAGTGAGTCCGGACGCAACCGGCAGCGTGCAGGGCAGTAGCTACTACCCGTACACCGACGCGGGTTCCACAGTCGGACTTTCGAGCGACATCGGCTACAACGCCTACTGGAACCAGGGGCTCAGTGGCCAAGGCGTCGGCGTCGCGCTCATCGACTCCGGTATCGCGCCGGTGCCTGCACTTGCGGCGTCCGGCAAGGTTTTCTACGGTCCTGACTTCACACCGACCGGCTATTTCTCAGCGGTGCGCGGTCTCGACACGTTCGGCCATGGCACGTTTATGGCGGGTCTCATCGCGGGGCGCGACCCAGGCGCGACGGCGCCGTACTACGCGAATAGCGGATACTTCCTGGGTGCCGCGCCTGACGCGCACATCGTCAGTGTCAAGGTGGCCGACGCCAGCGGAGAGACCACAGAGTCGGCGGTGATCGCGGCCATCCAGTGGGTGGTGCAGCACCGAAACGACTCGGGCCTGAACATCAAGGTGCTCAACCTGTCGCTCGGCATTCGCGACAACATGCCCTACACCCACGACCCGCTCGACGCGGCCGCCGAGGCTGCGTGGAAGTCGGGCATCACCGTTGTGGCAGCGGCAGGCAACGACGGCAAGCACGGCATGACCGCACCAGCGAACGACCCGTACGTGATCGCGGTCGGCGCTGTCGATACCGGCTCGACGATCTCGGTGTCGGACGACTTGGTCGCCAGCTTCTCCAACGTCGGTGACGGCGTACGCAACCCCGACTTCGGCACCTTGGGCACGCACATCGTGAGCCTGCGGGTACCCGGCTCTGCGATCGACCGGCAGTACGCCAGCGGCTCAGCGGTGAGTCCGAGCCTGATGCGCGGCAGTGGCACGTCGGAGGCGGCGGCCATCACGTCGGGTTCTGCGGCACTGCTGATCGGGCAACGCCCCGGCATCACACCCGACCAGGTGAAGGCCACCATGGCGGTGCACTCGATGTGGCTGCCGAACCTGAGCGGCAACAACCTCGGCGCCGGCGAACTCAACATGGCCTGGACGCTGAATGCCGCCACCGAGTACCGCACCCAGTCGTGGCCGTCGGCATCGGGCGCGCCCGGCGCGATCAGCTCGGTGCAGAGCGCGCAAGCGAGCACGACGCCGTCGGGCGCCACGTGGACGGGCGCGACCTGGACGGCGCGAAGCTGGGCAGGCGCCACCTGGACCGGGGCCACCTGGACCGGCGCGACCTGGACCGGCGCCACGTGGACGGGCGCGACCTGGACCGGCGCCACGTGGACCGGGGCGACCTGGAC
>JBOGEK010000210.1:0-2252 GCA_050743645.1 Acidothermaceae bacterium | reverse complement strand
CCCTCAAAAACTTCCGCACCTCCGACCGGAACAATGCGGACGAAATCGACAGCCACGACTGCGAATCGATACGTTCAGACGACAAGACCAATCCCGACCTCTTCTGGGCGCAATGAGGTGTCGGAGGCGGCAACTTCGGCATCGTCACAGCACTCGAGTTCAGCACCTACCGGGCCGCCCCGCTCAGCTATTTCGTGCTGCGCTGGGATTGGGCACATGCGGCCGCGGTGATCGCTGCCTGGCAGGACTGGTTGCCCACGACGCCCGACGAGATCTGGGCGAGCCTGCACATCGACGGCGCGGGTTCGTCGTCCGACACGCCACACGTCTTCGTCACCGGCGTGTACGTCGGCGATCCCGCAGGCCTGGAACCGTTGATCAACGAGTTGCAAGCGGCGTCGAAAGCACCACTCACGACCAGATTCGCCAAGCAGGCAGCACATTTGGAGACGATGATGATCGAGGGTGGGTGCGCCGACCTGTCGCTGGCGCAATGCCGGCCGCAAAGCGACGGCGGCAAGCTCGCGCGTGAGTCGCAGCTCGCCCGCTCCGATTACATCGCCGGCCCGCTTTCGTCGTCCGGCATCGACGTGGTGTTGACGGCGATCGAGGACCGGCGCGCGAAGAAGCTCTTTGGTGGCAGCGTTTTGTTCGACGCCTACGGCGGCGCGATCAATCGGGTTGGTGCGACCGAAACGGCATTCGCGCACCGCGACAAGCTGGCCTGCTTGCAGTACGTCACGCCATTGCTGGATGCCAGCGACGACAGCGCGAACCGGGCCTGGCTCGATGCGCTCTACGCGGCGATGCGCCCGTACGTGAGCGGCTTCGCCTACCAGAACTACATCGATCCACAACTTTCCGACTGGCAGCACGCGTACTACGGCGTCAACCTCGATCGCCTGATCGACGTCAAGGCGAAGTACGACCCGACGAACGTGTTCGGCTTCGCGCAGGGGATTCCGACCAGCTGACGACCCCTACGCTCAAGGTGGAAGCGCGCCGCCATGCAACCCTTCCGGGGGCACCGGCGTCATGCGATCAGAACGACAGGCCCGGGGTGACGGTGGACGAGGAGCGGCACAAGGTCTTCGACGAGTTCGCGCGCGCCCGCATGCCCGAATTGCTTCGATTCGGACACGCATTGACCGGCAACCCGCATGCTGCGGCCGACCTGGTCCAGGACGCGCTCGAGCGCACGATGATCGCGTGGCCGCGTGTCGAGAAACAGGGCGACCCGGAGGGTTACGTGCGGCGGATCATGGTGAATCGCAACATCAGCATCTGGCGTCGGCGCCGTCGCGAGACACTCATGCTCGAGATCCCCGAAGATCCCGGACGACGGAACACGTCGCACGACGAGCCGATGATCCGCGACGCGGCGCTTTGGGAGCGGATCAAGGCGCTGCCGCCACGGCAGCGGACCGTGATCGTGCTGCGCTACTACGAAGACATGTCCGAGGCACAGATCGCTGCCGTCATGGGATCTTCGGTAGGCACGGTGAAAAGCCAGGCATCGAGGGCACTGGCCACCTTGCGCAAGGACTCGGCCAAGTTCGCGGTTTCCGACGTAGTGAACGGCGAGGTGCGCTGATGTCCGCGAACGGTCCCTCGAACCGTCGAGACGACAATCTCGAACGGCGCCTGCACGACCTGTTGCATTCGCGGAGCCTGTCGATCGATCCCGCGCCCGACACGCTCGACCGCATCCACGTCGGCGCAAAACGTCGCCAGCAACGGCATCGCGTCGCCACGAGCGCGCTCTCAGCGGTAGCGGTCATCGCCGTCGTCGCGGTGGGCGTCGCGCTTCGTCCGACCCACCACTCCGGCGCCTCGGTCGCCGGCGGTACGCCGAGCGTTTCGCCCTCCGCCCACGCGATCTTGAACAGCACCGTGACGGCGAGCTCGTCGCCGTCGTTGAACCACGGGCCAGCAAGCGCACCGGTATCGACCCCGCCATCGACGTCGCCGCTGCGGTCAGCGTTGGCCGTCGGAACGATCGCGGCGGGCGGCGCCCCGCCGAGCGGCTTCACGCCGATCTCCGTCACAGCAGTCAGCGACAAGATCTTCTGGGTGCTCGGACACGCACCATGCGGACCGCAGACCTGCACCGGTTTGGCTAAGACGACGGACGGCGGAAAAACGTTCACCGAAGTCGGCGCGCCCGCGAGCGCATTGGTTCCTGACGTGCCCGGAAACAACGATGTTTTCGGCACCGGCACGATTTCCGACGTCCGGTTCGTCGATAGCAA
>JBOGEK010000209.1:0-2426 GCA_050743645.1 Acidothermaceae bacterium | reverse complement strand
AGCGGCCTAGGGTGGAAGGCATGCAGCGGCGGATCTTCGGCATTGAAACCGAGTTCGGGGTTACCTGCACGTTCCACGGCCAGCGCAGGTTGTCGCCCGACGAGGTCGCTCGCTACCTCTTTCGGCGAGTCGTCTCGTGGGGGCGTTCGAGCAATGTCTTCCTGCGTAACGGCGCCCGGCTTTACCTCGACGTCGGCAGCCACCCCGAATATGCCACCCCTGAATGCGACAACGTCGTCGATCTGGTCACCCACGACAAGGCAGGCGAGCGCACCCTCGAAGGGCTACTCGTCGACGCCGAACGCCGGCTTCGTGAAGAAGGCATTGCCGGCGACATCTACTTGTTCAAGAACAACACCGACTCGGCCGGAAATTCCTACGGCTGCCACGAGAACTATCTCGTCGGCCGCCAAGGCGAGTTCGGCCGGCTCGCCGACGTATTGATCCCATTCCTCGTCACCCGCCAGATCATTTGCGGCGCCGGCAAGGTGCTGGCCACGCCGCGCGGCGCCGTCTTCTGCGTGAGCCAACGAGCCGAGCACATCTGGGAAGGCGTGTCGAGCGCGACGACCCGCAGCCGCCCGATCATCAACACCCGCGACGAACCGCACGCCGACGCCGAGCGGTTCCGCCGGCTGCACGTGATCGTCGGCGACTCGAACATGGCCGAGACCACGACGATGCTGAAGGCGGGCTCCACCGACCTCGTGCTGCGCATGATCGAAGCAGGCGTCGTGTTGCGCGATCTGACGCTCGAGAACCCGATCCGCGCGATCCGCGAGGTCAGCCACGATCCGACCGGACGACGCAAGGTACGCCTCGCGAACGGTCGCGAAGCCAGTGCGCTGGAAATCCAGGAGGAATATCTCACCAAGGCCCGCGAGTTCGTCGACCGGCGTGGCGCCGATCCCATCACCGAGCGTGTTCTTGAGTTGTGGGAACGCACCATGCGGGCGATCTCCACCGGCGATCTCTCCCTCGTCGACCGCGAGATCGACTGGGTGATCAAGCATCGGCTGATCGAGCGTTATCGCGCCAAGCACGACCTCGCGCTGTCGTCGCCGAGAGTGGCCCAACTCGACCTTGCCTACCACGACGTCAACCGCAATCGCGGTTTGTACTACCTGCTCGAACGCCGTGGTGAGGTCGAGCGAGTTGCCCGTGACCTCGACATCTTCGAAGCGAAATCCGTGCCGCCGCAGACCACGCGTGCGCGGCTGCGGGGTGAATTCATCAAGCGGGCACAGGAAAAACGCCGTGATTTCACCGTCGATTGGGTGCACCTGAAGCTCAACGACCAGGCGCAGCGCACGGTCTTGTGCAAAGACCCGTTCAGGGCGGTCGACGATCGCGTCGACAAGTTGATCGCCAGCATGTGACCGTCGCTTGGCCTGCGTGGCCTGGCTGCGCCAGCGTGTGGTGTACCGAGCGTTATGCATCCCCAGCGGCACCCGTGCGGCGCACCTCAAGCCTCGACGACCTACCTCAGACACCGAAGACGAGGGTTGAGGTTCGCACTCGAGGTCTGAAGTGTGGCCGACGGCCGGCTGACGTGGCGCGGACGACGGCCGGCTGAACCAGCGTGGCGGGCGCTTGGGCTGACGTGCCGTGGCCGACGTTCGACTCAGCCCGTTCCCAGGCCGGCGAGTTAGGGTCGACGGCGTAGCCGCTGCTCGGCGGCTGCCTTGTCTCAGCAATCGCGAGGTCACGAAGTGCGCACCACCATGCCCAGCCGACTGCGAGGGTCACGGCTAGCCCCATCGATACGACGGTCCGCAACAACCCGGCAGCGGCGCCGCGGCGGTCGGCCAGCGGTGACGCTCTTCGCAGGTTCCGCAGCGGCGGCGCTCGTACTCGTCGCGGGCTGCTCGTCGTCGAAGTCAGGTGCGGCCACGGCAAGCACTTCGCCGTCCAGCAATCAGCCGGCGGCGACCAACAGCCAGCTGGTAGCCACCGGCAGCGAACCGACTGTGACGGGCGCGTTCGACGCGCAGCCGACGATCGCGATCCCGAAGACCAAGCCGCCGACAGCTACGAAGGTCGACGTCGTGACCAAGGGCACCGGAAAGCCCGTTGCTACAGGAGATCTCGCAGTGGTGAACGGCTACGGTCGCACTTGGACCAGCGCCACGGCGTTCGAGAACACCTTCGGCTCCGACACTCCGCCCGACACGCTTCCTGTCGGCACTGGCCAGATCAGCATGACCGGACTCGACAAGGCGCTGCTCGGCGTTCCGATCGGCAGCCGAGTGCTGATCGTGATTCCGCCGAGCGAGGGATTCGGTGAGATATCGAGCCTGCCGACGGGCGTCAAAAAGACCGACACCGCCGTGCTGGTCTTCGACGTCATCGCGAGCTACGCGGCGAATGCCGGACCCAGCGGCTCAACAGTGAGCAGCGGCGGTGGCGCGCTACCGACGGTGACG
>JBOGEK010000208.1:0-7561 GCA_050743645.1 Acidothermaceae bacterium | reverse complement strand
AACCGGTGCGCTGCGGCGAATCCGGCAGAAACGCTGTAGGCCTCACATTCGACGATGGCGCTCTTGCGGGTGCGCAAACCATGGGCGCGCATTGCAGCGCGGAAGGCTTCGGCGCGAGTGGTGCCGGTCGACAGTTGGTGTGGTCCAGCCAAATGGGCGATCGACGTGTGGCCGAGCGCAACAACATGGTCGACTGCGGCGGCGATCCCAGCAGCCTCGTGACCCAATACGGCCGAGATGTCATGCCGGTCGGTAGTGCGGTTCACGAGCACGATCGCGACGCCTTCGAGTGCCATCGATTCGAGCAGCGGATGGTCGCGCCGTGCCGTGGCGACGATGAACCCGTCGACTCTGCGGGCACGCAGCGCATCGATGTGGGTGATTTCGCGCCGCTCGTCGTTGTCGGTGTTGGCCAGCAGCGCGACGTAGCCACGGGTCACCAGGACATCCTCGATGCCCCGCACGATCGGCGGAAACAACGGGTTGGTGAGATCGGGCAGGACGACGCCCACGGTCGACGTCCGCGCGGTACGCAACCCTTGCGCCAGCGCGTTCGGGGTGTAGCCGAGTCGTTGCGCAACAGCCCGGACACGCCGAACCGTCTGCTCGCTGACCCGACTTTCCGTCGCCGGGTTCAGAGCACGCGACGCGGTGGCCTTGTGGACGCCGGCAGCCTTGGCGACGTCCTCCAGAGTCGGGGCGGTCGGCACGTGCTGACGGTAGCGACGGAAACCGCCTCGCACAACCGATTGCGCACATCGCGTTCGAATCGCCCGCGGCGCGTTGCCTTGCGGTCGGACTGCCACAACCCGCGGCTAGGTCACGGTTTTGGTTCAAGCTGGATCACAGCCCTTGACAAGCTCGGAGTCACAGGTCTTGAATCTGCGCCAACCGGTTGCACAACCGATTGCACAAACGCGTCGACTCCCGCCGACTGGATCCTGATGCGCGGGACGACGGTCCATCGCCGCACCGCACCCGGACACCTCACTTCTTCCGTGGAGGCTCTCGATGGCCCCGCACAATCGATTGCACAGAACTCGTCACAGGCGCCGATTGCCGGTCGTCTCGACTGCCGCACTCGCCGCAGGCGCGTTGCTCGTCGCCGGCTGCAGCTCGAACCATCCGAAGTCGACGGCGGCGACCACGACGTCGGCGGCGCCGGCAGCGAGCACACCAGCTGGCGGCAGTTCGTCAGCTGCGGCGCCGGCCAGCTCCGCGGGTGGCTCGGCCGCTGCCGCGAGCCCCACCGGCTCACCGATCACGATCGGGATCTCGCTGTCGCTGACCGGCGACTTCTCCGACCCCGGCACTGCGGCGCAGAAGGGGTACCAGACCTGGGCGAGCGTGGTGAACGCCAATGGCGGCATTCAGGGTCACCCTGTCCAGCTCAAGATTGTCGACGACACATCAAGCCCTGACCAGGTGACGACGAACTATCAGAACCTGATCAGCAAGGACAAGGTCAACTTCGTCTTCGGCCCGTTCTCGAGCCTGCTGACCGTACCGGCGGCCCAAGTCGCCAGCCGCTACGGATACGCGTTCATCGAGCCCGCCGGCGGCGGACCCTCCGTTTTCCAGCAACACCTCGGCAATTTGTTCTTCGTGCAGCCAGCACCAACGATCTCCGAAGGCAAAGTCTTCGCCGACTACGTGCTTTCGCTACCGGCCGACCAACGACCCAAGACGGCCGCATACCCCGAACTCGATGACCCGTTCTCCGCACCGATTTCCGAAGCCGTGCGGCAGCAATTCGAGGCGGCAGGTATCAAGACTGTGTACAAAGAGGTCTATCCGCCCGAGGCGACCGACCTGACACCGATCGTGCAGAAGATGAAGTCAGCCAACCCTGACGTCGTGGTCGCCGGCACGCAGTCCGACGACGCGTACGCGATCGTGAAGGCGATGGTGCAGCTGAAGTTCGCTCCGAAGCTGCTGTTCTTCGCTAACGGTGCCAACTCACCGCTGAACTTCCCTGACAAGGTCGGGGCGGGCAACGTCAACGGCATTTTCTCGGCCGCCGACTGGTTCCCCGACGCGACGACGAACCGCAGCCAGCAGTTCGTGCAGGCCTACACAGCCAAGTTCGGCGGTACCCCGCAGCAAATCGACCCGACGTCCGCCGAGGCATTTTCTTGTGGCGTTCTGCTGGAAGAAGCCATCGCCAAGACAGGCGGCATGGACAACAAGGCGATCATTGCCGCGCTGCATCAGGGCACGTGGGAGACCCCAGAAGGCAATCTCTCGTGGGACGCCGACGGTGCTCCGCAAGGCGCCGACACGCTCGTCCAATGGCAGGGTGGTCAGATGCTCGCGGTATGGCCGAAGGACCAAGCCAAGGTCTCACCGGTAATCACTCCCCTTCCCTGGGCTTCGTAGGCGGGTTGATGCGCGACTTCGTCCAAGCAGTCATCATCGGCGTCCTGACCGGCGGTGTTTACGCCCTCATGGCGTCTGGCCAGACCCTGATCTTCGGAATCATGAAGGTCATCAACCTGGCGCAAGGAGCACTCGTCATCGTCGGCGCGTTCCTGTCGTATTCGTTGTTCGTGCACTTCGGGATCGATCCGTTTCTCTCGATCCTGCTGACGACGCCGGTGCTCTTTGCCTTGGGCATGCTGATCCAGTTGGCGTTCCTTCGCCCGTTGCGCAGTGATGACGCCGCTGAGATGTCGTTGCTCGTGACCTTCGCGGTCGCGCTCGGCATCGAGGGTGTGTTGACGCTGATGTACAAGACCAACTACAAGTCGATCAAAACCGGTTATGCAAATAACTCGTTCGATATCGCGGGCTACCAGGTCGGCGCCGTCCGGCTCTACGCATTCGTGTTATCGATTGTGGCCCTCGTAGCGCTCTACCTCGTGCTCGAACGCACGAGGCTAGGGCGGGCGATCCGGGCCACCGTGCAGAATCCGACCGCGGCCCTCCTGCTCGGCGTCGATTCGAAGAAGGTCGCGGCGATCGGTTTCGGCCTCGGGGCCGCGACCGCCGCCGCGGCCGGAGCAGTGTTCGGACTCGTCTATGCGTTCAATCCCAACAGCCATTACGACCTGATCTCACGGCTGCTTTCGATCGTGATTCTCGGCGGTCTCGGCAGCATCGGAGGGGCGGTCGTCGGAGCGCTCGTGATGGGCGTCGCTTCGAGCCTGGTGTCGGTATTCGGCTCACCCGTGTGGAGTGACTTCACGTTCTTCGGTGTGCTTATCGTCGTCCTGCTGATCAGACCACAGGGTTTGTTCGGGGCGAGATTGCGTGGAGCATCGTGACGAAGCTCGGCCTCACACGTGGCGCGATATTCGTCGCAGCGCTCGCTTGTTTTCCGTTCGTGGTGCACGAGCACTGGATCTTGAATATCGCGGTGTTCACCTTGATGTACGCGGGCCTGTCATCGGCGTGGAATCTCGTCGGCGGCTACGCCGGCTACCCGTCCCTCGGTCACGCCGCATTCTTCGGCCTGGGCGCCTACGTCGAGGCAATCTGGTTCAACCATCACTCGATCGGCTCCGGCTACGCGCCGTTCTTCGTCTTGCCGCTCGTCGGGTTGGTCGTCATGATCGCGAGCATCCCGATCGCCTGGGTCGCGATGCGCACCCGTTCCGACGTCTTCGCCATCGTGACGATCACGCTGCTTTTCGTCGTCCAGACTCTTGCTTTCAACCTGCGAAGCCTGACGAACGGCTCGCAAGGCATTGGCATCCATCCACCGCCGTTTGCCCTGGCAACGTATGAGCGTCCGTTCTATTACGCGTTTGCCGCGATTCTCGTGGTGGCGATGGGGCTGACGTACCTGACCCTGCGCAGCAAAACCGGCTTGTCGTTACTTGCCGTTCGATCCGACGAAGACAAGGCGCGCGGGATCGGCGTGCACGTGACACTCGCGAAGCTCACCGGCTTCTCGATGTCGGTATGGCTCGCGGCGATGATCGGTGCCGTCTGGGCCTACTACGTGACATTCGTGTATCCGCAATTCGCGGTCGATCCGTTGATCACGATCGCCATGGTGCTGATGACATTTCTCGGCGGCCGCGCGACATTGTGGGGCCCGATTCTCGGCGCGTTCATCCTTGCGCCGTCGCAGCAATATCTCGCGTACACCTACGGCGCCAGTCGGCTGTATCTGCTCGCGTACGCGGCAGTGTTCCTCGTGATCATGTTGTTCCTGCCTCGCGGGATCATTCCGTCGATCTCCGACCGAAGATTCGCCCGTGGCCGGGCAGCGCGGCTGGCAGCTTTGGACTCTACGACGACGGAGAAACTCGAGCAGCGGGTGGCATCATGACCGCACTGCTCGAGATCCGGCACCTGACCAAACGGTTCGGTGGTATCACGGCGGTCGACGACTGTTCTTTCGCGGTCGAAGAAGGCACGATCACGGCGCTGATCGGTCCGAACGGGTCAGGGAAAACGACGGTCTTCAATCTGATCACCGGCTACGTTCCCGCTGATGCGGGCGAGGTCGTCTTCGCCGGACGCCGCTACGCGCGCCCTGAACCCGGACGCCTTTGCAGGGAAGGACTCGTGCGCACCTTCCAACAAGCGCGGGTGTTTCCTGTCTTGAGCGTGGTCGAGAACCTCGTGGTTGCAGCCGTTCATCCGTGGTGGGCGCTGGCAACCGCACGTGCGCCACGGGCCGACCGTGGGCGCGCCGATGAACTGATGGCCGAGTTCGGGCTGTCACACGTCGCCGATCTGCCAGCTTCACAACTCTCGTACGGGCAGCGGAAACTGCTGGAATTCGCGGCGGTTCTGATGAGCCGGCCGCGGCTTGTGCTGCTCGACGAACCGACCGCTGGGGTGAACCCGACACTTGTTGCGACGATGGAGCGGCATGTGCGCGACCGAAATGCCGAAGGCATCACGTTTCTCGTCGTCGAGCACGACATGACCGTCGTCATGCGGTTGTGCGATCCGGTGATCGTGCTCGATCACGGCGCACCGATCGCGCACGGCGCGCCCGCCATGGTGCAGGCGGATCCCACCGTCCTCGACGCATATCTGGGGCAGTGATGGACGCCTCATCCCCGGCAGCCGCGGGTCGCGAGGAGCCGCTGCTCGTGCTCGACGAGGTGATCGGCGGCTACGGTGCAGGCGACATTCTCAAGGGCGTGAGTCTCGATGTGCGCGAACGCGAAGTGGTCTGTCTCATCGGGCCGAACGGCGCCGGTAAGTCAACAGTCCTGAAGACAATCAGCGGATTGTTGAAACCACGTCGCGGGACCGTTCGGTTCGGCGGCGAGGTCATCACCAAGTTGTCGATTCGCGACCGTCTCGCCCGATCGATCGTGCACGTACCGCAGGATCGCAGCCTTTTCCCCGCGATGAGCGTGTGGGAGAACATTTTGATGGGCGCCTATTCGCTGCACAACGACGGCGAAGCGCGACGCAGGGCCGACCGTGCGGCCGGAGCCTTTCCAATCGTTGCGGCACGCCGCGACGCTGCCGCCGGGTCGTTGTCGGGTGGCGAACAAAAGCAGGTGGAAATTGCGCGATCGTTGATGCTCGACCCGAAGTTGATTCTTCTCGACGAGCCGTCGATCGGTCTTGATCCGAAATCTCGCAAGCTCGTCTTCGAGTCAATCAAGCAGCTGGCCGAAGACGGCCGAACTGTGCTGCTCGTCGAGCAGAACGCCCGGTCGGGCCTCGCGGTCGCCGATCGCGGGGTCGTGCTCGAGTCGGGCGTCGTCCGCCTCGTCGGCACCGGAGCCGACCTGCTGCACGACCCCGAGGTGGCCCGCCTCTATCTCGGCGCAGGCGCTGCCGCCGCGGCACGCCTTCTCGATGGCGCAACAGACGAACAGGCAACGCGGTGACAACGAACGGAGCTCAGATGACTGTGAGCCAGGTGACGGACACACCGCGACTCGGCTGGATCGGAGCTGGACGAATGGGTGCCGCGATGGTGCGGCGACTACTCGTCAGCGGGCACCACGTGTCGGTGTACAACCGCACTCGCACCAAAGCCGAAGCACTGGCAGCGGACGGCGCTGTCGTGGTCGACACGGTTGCCGAACTTGCCGCGTGCGACGTGGTTTTTACGTGCGTGTCGTCGTCGTCCGACCTCGAACAGGTGCTGCTCGGTGAAGGCGGCCTGCTGCGGCAGAAGGCAGCGCCCGCCGTCATCGTCGATAGCAGCACGGTCAGCGCCGAGGTCTCGATTCTGGTGCGCGAAACTGCCAGCGAGCGAGGCTCGGCATTTCTGGCCGCGCCGGTGTCGGGTAACGCGAAGGTCGTCGCCGCCGGGAGGCTGACCCTCGTGGTTTCCGGCTCCGAAGACGCATACCAGCGAGTGGCGCCGCTGCTGCGGTTACTTGGTCGCGGCGTCACGTACGTCGGCGAGAACGAGAGCGCCAGACTCGTGAAGATCGCGCACAATGTGTTCTTGGGTGTCGTGACGCAATCTCTTGCCGAAATCGTCGTGCTGGCCGAGAAAGGCGGCGTCAAGAGGGCAGCGTTCCTCGAGTTTCTCAACGAATCGGTGATGGGCTCGACGTTCACTCGATACAAGTCACCGGCATTCACGCACCTCGACTTCACGCCTACCTTCACCAACGAGCTGTTGCGCAAGGATCTCGAGCTCGGACTCGAAGAGGCTCGCGCGACTGGTGTTTCGATGCCGGTCGCCGCGCTGACGCATCAACTGGTGCAGGCGGCGATTGGCGCCGGCCATCGCGGCGTCGATTTCGCTTCGCTGCTGGTCGAAGTCGCTCGCAACTCCGACCTCGAGTTGAAACCTGAGGATACGTTCGTCGACGACGGGTTGCACTGATGACAGCGATATCTCCTCGGGTGCCGAGCCCGGGCCGGATGGCGGTTGACTTCGAGGAGCGCGTGGATTTCGGACGGCTCCGCGCGTATCGCCTCGACCGCGCCCGGCAGGCACTTGCGGCGAGTGAACTCGGTGCGCTGTTGCTGTTCGATGTGAACAACATTCGCTACGCGACGTCGACGATGATCGGCGAGTGGGCGCGCGACAAGATGTGCCGTTACGCGCTGCTGCCTCGTGACGCCGAGCCAATCAACTGGGATTTCGGCTCAGCAGCGAAGCACCACCAACTGTATGCGCCTTGGCTGCGTCCGGAGAATTCCCGAGCCGGCATGCTCGGCTTGCGTGGTTCGGTCGCGCCTGAAGCAGGGTTGTTCGAATCCGCCGTGCGCGAGCTGAAAGGGATTCTCGCCGATCTCGGGCTTGCCGACACGCCGATCGGCGTCGACGTGTGCGAGCCGCCGATGCTGTTCGAGATGGCTCGCCAGGGCTTGCGCGTTGTCGACGGCCAGCAGGTGATGCTCGACGCGCGACAGATCAAGAGCGACGACGAGATCATGTTGTTGTCGACGGCAGCCGCGATGGTCGACGGCGTGTATTACGACATCGCGCAGGCACTGCGGCCCGGGGTGCGCGAAAACGAGCTCGTCGCGCTGGCGAATAAGCGGTTGTACGAAATGGGTTCGGACGACGTCGAAGCGATCAACGCGGTATCAGGCGAACGCTGCAACCCGCACCCGCACAACTTCTCCGACTGGATGATTCGCCCGGGCGACCAGGCATTCTTCGACATCATCA
>JBOGEK010000207.1:0-6711 GCA_050743645.1 Acidothermaceae bacterium | reverse complement strand
CCTTGATGGACAAGCACGGCGCAGACGCGCTGCGCTGGTACATGCTCGCGAGCGGTTCGCCCTGGGCGGCCCGCCGAGTCGGCGACGAAGTGCTCGAAGAGGTCGTCCGCAAGGTGTTGCTGACCTACTGGAACACCACGTCTTTCCTTGTGCTGTACGCAAATGCGAGTGGCTGGACACCGGGTTCGCCGGGCACCTCACCTGCGCCAGCGCCGGCCGCGCGGCCACTGCTCGACCGCTGGGCGCTTTCCGAGCTGCACGCCACCACCCGCGAGGTCGACGACGCGCTGGAGAACTTCGACTCGGCCCGCGCGGGCCGCCGGATCGCGCAATTCGTCGACGACCTGTCGAACTGGTACGTGCGCCGTTCCCGCCGCCGGTTCTGGGACGGCGACATCGCCGCACTGTCGACTCTCTACGAATGCCTCGAAGTGCTCACGCGGCTGATGGCACCGTTCACGCCGTTCATCACCGAAGAAGTGCACCGCCACCTGGTCAGCGAGCTCGACGCCGCTGCGCCCGACTCAGTGCACCTGCGCGACTGGCCGGCCGTCGACAGCGCGCTCATCGACGTCCAGCTTTCGTCGCAGATGACGTTGGTGCGAAGGCTGGTCGAGTTGGGTCGGGCCGCCCGCACCGAGTCAAAGATGCGTACCCGCCAACCGCTCGGCCGCGCTCTCGTGCACGCGGCGGGCTGGCGCGAACTGCCGGCCGAGCTTCGCGATCAGGTCACCGACGAGCTCAACGTCCGCGAGGTCGTGTCGGACGACGTGTTCGGCGATCTCGCGGTGGTCGAGACCGTCGTCAAGCCAAATTTCCGGGCGCTCGGCAAGCGTTTCGGAAACCGGACCCAAGCCGTAGCAGCGGCGGTCGCCGCTTCGATTCACGCCGAGATCGCGCTGTCGTTGGGCGCGGGGGGATCGGCGTCCGTCATCGTCGACGGCAACCCGGTCGAGCTGTCGGCCGATGAGTTGATCGTCACCGAGACCCCGACACTCGGCTGGGCGGTCGCCAGTGACGCCGGAGTCTCGGTAGCCCTCGACCTCGAACTCACTGACGAGCTGCGTCGTGCAGGCCTCGCCCGCGAGGTGGTGCGCTTCGTCCAGGAAGCCCGCAAGGCCAGCGGGCTCGAGATCAGCGACCGGATCGAGTTGTGGTGGCAGGCCGACAGCGAAGCGTTGATCGCGGCGCTGCAGCAGCACAGCGAGGCGATCGCGGCCGAAGTGCTCGCCGTGTCGGTGGTCGCCGGCCGGCCCAACGCCGACATCAGCCCGCATCGTGAAGCCGACCTCGGGCTCACCGTCTGGCTACGCGCGGCGGGCGGCTGACCCCGCGTGACCAGTCGCCCGCGTGACCACCGGGGTCGCGTCCTCGCCGCATTGATGATGACGATGACGCTCGTCGCGATGGACACCACGATCGTGGCAACCGCGATCCCGCAAGTGGTTGGCGATCTCGGCGGGTTCTCCCTTGTCGGCTGGGTGTTCTCGGTCTACCTGCTGGCGCAGACGGTAACGATTCCGATCTACGGCAAGTTCGCCGACCTCTACGGGCGCAAGCCGATCCTGATCACCGGGGTCGTGGTGTTCCTCATCGGGTCGGCGCTGTCGGCCGCAGCGTGGAACATGGTTTCGTTGATCTTGTTCAGAGCTCTGCAGGGGCTCGGCGCCGGATCGATCGGCGCCACCGTGAACACCGTCGCGGGCTACCTGTACGACATCAAGGAACGCGGCCGGGTGCAGGGTTGGCTGTCGAGCGTGTGGGGCATCTCGGCGGTGATAGCGCCGGCGTTGGGCGGCGTATTCGCCGAGTACGCATCCTGGCGATGGATCTTCCTGGTCAACCTGCCGCTCGGCGCGATCGCCCTCACGTTGCTCATGCGTGATCTGCACGAGCAGGTCGAACGCCGCCAGCACCAGATCGACTTCGCCGGCTCGGGCCTGCTACTGGCGTCGGCGGGATTGCTGATCTTCGGCCTACTTCAAGGCGGTACGGCGTGGTCGTGGGCCTCGCCGCAGAGCATCGCCGTGTTCGCAGTCGCGGCGCTAGCCGGCCTGCTCGTCGTCGCGGTGGAGCGACGTGCGGCTGAGCCGATCATGCCCCCCTGGTTGTGGGGCCGCCGGCTCACCGGCGGCTCGTTCGTCGCGACCATCGCCGCCGGCCTGCTGGTGATCGGGCTCTCGACGTTCCTTCCGACCTGGGCGCAGTCGGTTCTCGGCCTCGACGCCGTCGCCGCCGGATTCGTGCTCGCCACGATGAGCATCACCTGGCCGCTCGCGTCGTCGGTGTCGAGCAGGCTTTATCTGCGAATCGGCTTTCGCGACACGGCGTTCGTCGGCGCCCTGTCGGCCATCGCCGCGGGCGTCGTGTTTTCAACCACGACCGCACATTCGGGGGTCTGGCAGCCGGTTCTCGGTAGTGCATTGATGGGCGCCGGCCTCGGGCTGATCACCACCTCACTCATCGTCGGGCTGCAATCGACCGTCGACTGGTCGCGGCGCGGCGTCGTCACGGGTGGCGTGATCTTCTCCCGATTCCTCGGCCAGAGCATCGGCGCAGCGATCTTCGGTGCGATCACCAACTCGGTGCTCGCACACCGTCTCGCATCAGCCCCGGCCGACGTTTCGGGCCAGGTGCCGCACGCAGTTGACGGAGTCAGCCGCGCATTGAAGGGCGGCCACTTATCGTCGTCCGCGCAAGCTTTCTTGCGGACGGCGATCCATGCCTCGACCCACGCCGTCTTCGTCGGGCTGCTGGTGGCGGGCATCGTCACGGCCGTGGCGCTGGTGACGTTGGTACCGAGGCGATTCCCAACGTCGGCGACCGAAGCGCCGACCTTGGAGGCAGCTCAGCCTCCGGCATAAATCCAGACAAACAGCGTTGGTCGTTCGTATCCCGACGCTACGCCGGGTAGCCGAATCGGACGTGTCCAGCGAACCACCCGATTGGCGCAGTCAAGGTAGGGGGGTCATTGAGCCGATCCACTGAGCAGCACACGCGAACGGCCTCATCCGGAGGCGCACTCTTCGCGACGGTGCGACCGGCGACAGTGGAGGTCGACGTGGCTGCGGCACCCTATTTCGGCCAACCCCCGATTGCCGGTGTGACGTTGCGCCCCGGAGCGGTGGCTGTTCCCGCGTTGGCAAGCCAGGTGCGTCCGGCGCTAGTGCTGCCCGAACGCGAAACTCGCGAGCTGATTGCCTCGGCCCGTGCGAACGACGTCGGCCAAGGTGGCAACTTCGCCGCCGGTCCGGCGGGAGTCCAGGTGTGGAGTGGCTCGTTCGACGGCCCAGGCGGCACCCGCGGACACGCGCTGCACCTCGGCTCGGTCGACTGGAGCTACAACACTCCCGTCAAGCACTACGCGACGATCTACCGAGCGATGGTGACTGCGGATGGCGTCGCCTACGGCGAGACCACCGCGTCGATCCTGGCTCGCGTGCTCGCGTTGACCGGCTTATCGATGGATGGCACCCGGCTCTCGCTCGCAGCACCACCGGCGCGTGACCCCTTCCGCCGCCACGGCTGAGCACCCCGATGTCCCGCTCGATTCACCTCACGGTCCCGCTCGATTCACCGCACCGACCCGCTCGATTTCACCTCGATGTCCCGCCCGATTCGCCTCTCGGTCCCGCTCGATTCACCGAGTGAAGGTTTTCGGGGCAATTCTGGCTCTAGACGACCCCGGAAAGTCCCCGCTCGGCGACGGCGCTGAGCTCTACGGGTACCGCGGCGGACGCCGCCGCCAGGGGATCGCACTCAACAGCACAGTCAAGAACGCGGCGGCTGCCAACCCGAACGCCACGTAGTACAGGGTTGGCCTGCCGAAGAGCAGACCCACGCCGACGAGCAACGCCGCGACGAACACCGCCGCGCCACACAGCTTGATGACGAACACGACTAACCCACGACCTGAATCTGAACCGGTGGCCCGCTCTCTGCACGTCAGCCGTGTGACGGGGGAACCTCGGGACCCTCGTCGACCTCGAACCCTCCGGTTGGCGCCTGCCGCGGCGGCCCACCCGGACCGCTCGGCTCCGACCCAGGTGCCTGCGGAGCGCCCGGAACGGGCGGTGCCGGTACCGGCGCGAACGGGCTGGCCGGACGCGCGGGCGGTTGAAGTCCCGGTGTTGCACCGGCTGGCGCTGCTGATGCACCGGGTGCCCCCGGCGCGGACGGCGGTGCGAAACTCGGCGCCGGAGGAGCGGCACTCGCCGCAGCACTCGAGGCAACACCAGCGGTCGCCGGCCGCGGGCTTGAACCATTGCCGTCACCGCGGCCCTCGAGATCGCGCAACTGACCCTCGAGGTAGGACTTCAGTCGGGCGCGGTATTCGCGTTCGAACGAGCGAAGTTCTTCGACCCGGCGCTCGAGTTTCTCGCGCTCGGCGTCAAGGTTGCCGACGACGCTGCGGTGCCGTTCCTGGGTCTCGCGTTCGAGTTGGTCGGCCTTGGCACGCGCTTCGCCGAGCAGCTTGTCGGCATCGCGCCGGGCATCTGCCACCGTCTCGTCGGCGGTTTTTTGGGCCATCGCCAGCATTCGCAGCGCGGCCTCCTGGCTGCCCTGGCTGCCCTGGCTACCCTCGCTGTTGGCGGGACCAGCCGAGCCGATCGGCGCTGAGACGACAGGTGCCGCCGGCATCGCGAGCGGCTGCACTGGCTGCGGAGGCTGGACCGGCTGGGGCGGTTGGATCGGCTGAGGTGGTTGGACCTGCTGCATCGCGTGCGGCGGCTGTAGGGCCTGGGGCGGCTGCATACCGGGCTGGCCGGGCTGCTGGCCGGGCGCCGCGCCACCAGGACCCTGCTGGCCCGGAGGCGCTACCTGCGCCGCTGGCGCTGTTTGCCGGGCTGCTTCCGCCACCTGCAGCCTGGCCCGCAGATCACCGTTCTCACGAGACAGCCGGTTCAGCTCGGCCTCGACTTCGTCGAGGAAGTCGTCGACTTCCTTCTCGTCGTAGCCCTTGAATCGGGCGCGCGTGAACTGCTTGTTCCGCACGTCCTCAGCGGTCAGCGGCATCGGGTCACCTCGTCGTAAGCGTTGGGAGCAAAAGAGATCATAGGGACCTGCCGACGCGCCGGAACCAGGCCAGCCCTCCGACGCGCGCGTGTCGCGCAAACCATGCCTGTCATAACGAACCCACCACCGAACTGACGATGATCACGGCGAGAAAGAGTGTGATCCAGCCCATGTCGAGACTGAAACGGCCGAAGCGCAACGCCGGGACGACGCCCCGCACAGCACGAAGCGGTGGATCGGTGACCGAGTAGCAGATTTCGAGCGCGACCAGCACGCCACCGCGCGGCCGCCATTCGCGGGCGAACATCTGGACATAGTCGAAAACCAGCCGGACGACCATCACAATGATGAACGCCACTAAGACGTCGTGGACGACCTGCCAGAGAGTAGACACGAGGAACGGGCCGCCCTACAGATGATCGGTTCGGACTAACTTTGGTTGAAGAAGCCGCCTTCGACGATTCTTTGCTTGTCTTCGGCGGTCACCTCGACGTTGCTGGGTGACAGCAAGAACACTTTCGCAGTCACCCGATCGATGCTGCCACGCAATCCAAAGATCAGGCCAGCCGCGAAGTCGACGAGTCTCTTTGCGTCTGCGTCGTCCATCTCTGTGAGGTTCATGATCACCGGGGTGCCCTCGCGAAAATGCTCGCCTATCGCGCGGGCTTCGTTGTACGTACGCGGGTGCAATGTGGTTACTCGAATTGAACCTGGTTCGCCCCAACCGATGCGTGACGGCGCCGGTGCTGGTGCGGTCGCCAGACTCCCCCGGCTCGCGGGATAACCTCCGCTGCGATCACGCTCGGCGTACCGGTCATGGCGAGAGTCGTGGCCCCGGCGTCCGGCATCGAGATCGATAGCCGTCTCATAACCCGGGTCGTAGCCGCGCTGGGCGGCCACCGGGTTGCCTCCAACCGAACCTCGGCGACCGGGTTGCACGGGAGCCGGAGCGTCGTACTCGTCGTATTCGTCGTACTGCTCCTCGCCGTCCTCGACCAGGCCGAGGTAGACAGCCGCCTTACGCATGAAGGCCATCGTTGTCTCTCCTCTGCGGAATGCGACCGCCTAAAGCCGCATGGTTTGCAAGTTGGACGACGGTTCCTCACGGAGTTTCCGTCGGTTCGGACCTTACCCAGGATGACCCCGAGACCCGAGCAACGCCGCTCCGACACGCAGATGAGTGGCGCCTGCTGCGATCGCGGCCTCGAGGTCACCGCTCATCCCGGCGGAGACGACGGTCGCCGCGGGATGCTGCTGCTGCAACGCCGCCGAGATGGCGGCCAGCGATGCGAACGCCTGACGCGGGTCGGCGCCGAGCGGCGCGACGGCCATCACGCCCGCGAGTCGGAGCCCAGGCGTCGCGACGATCGCCTCGGCAATCACCGCGACCTCGCCCGGGCGAGCCCCGGAGCGGGCGGGCTTGGGTTCGGCGTCGAGGTCGACCTGCACCAGGCAGTCGAGCGGCTTCGCACGGCGCCGCCCGGCCGACCCGAGAGCCTCGACCAGCCGTAGCCGGTCGACCGAGTGCACGACGCTGGCGTAGCGGACGACCGACGCGCATTTGTTGGTCTGCAGCGCTCCGATGAAATGCCAGCGCACCGGATGATCGCCAGGCTCGCCCCATCGCGAGGCAATCTCGGCGACCTTCGCCGCGGCTTCCTGGTCGCGGTTCTCGCCGACGTCGCCGATGCCCAG
>JBOGEK010000206.1:0-9125 GCA_050743645.1 Acidothermaceae bacterium | reverse complement strand
CAGCTGTGGGGCGTTCCGTGCTCGTGACCGGCGGCATGCGGGGTATCGGGCTGGCGGTCGCGCGCACGTTCGCGGCCGGCGGTGATCGGGTGGCGGTCACCTATCGATCGAGCGGTACGCCCGAAGGGCTTTTCGGTGTCCGGGCTGATGTCACGAACGCCGACGACGTCGAGGCCGCGTTCACGGCCGTCGAGGCGGAGCAAGGTCCGGTCGAGGTCCTCGTCGCCAACGCGGGCATCACTCGCGACACGTTGTTGCTCCGCATGACCGACGACGACTGGGACGCCGTCATCGACACCAACCTCACCGGCGCCTACCGGGTCGCGCGCCGGGCGGCCCGAGGAATGTTGCGCGCTCACGCCGGTCGCATGGTGTTCATCTCGTCGGTGGTCGGACTCTCCGGTGGCGCCGGGCAGGCGAATTATGCGGCAACCAAGGCTGGGCTGGTCGGGTTCGCTCGATCGATCGCGCGCGAGATGGGATCGCGAGCCATCACCGCGAACGTGGTCGCGCCCGGGTTCGTCGACACCGAACTCACCGCCGTGCTGTCAGACGAGCGCCGGGCCGAAATCTTGAAGCAGGTGCCACTGGGGCGCTATGCCAGCGCCCAGGAAATCGCTGGTGTGGTGCACTTCCTGGCCAGTGACGCGGCGGCGTACATCACCGGTGCCGTCATCCCGGTCGACGGCGGCCTTGGCATGGGACATTGACGAAAGTCCAACAGCGACGAAACTCACAGCAACGAAACTCACAGCGACGACACTGACACAGCGAATGGGGCATTGATGGGTCTGCTCGAGGGCAAGCGACTGCTCGTCACCGGCGTCCTCACCGAGGCGTCGATCGCGTTCGACGTCGCCCGGCTCGGCCAAGAAGAAGGCGCCGAGGTCGTGTTGTCGTCGTACGGCCGCGTCATGCGACTCACCGAACGCATCTCGGCGCGGCTACCCAAACCAGCGCCCGTCATCGAACTCGACGTCACGAACGCTGACGATCTGGCCGCGTTGCCGAGCCGCGTCGGTGAACACGTGAACGGCCTCGACGGAGTCGTGCACGCGATCGGCTTCGCGCCAGAGGCGGCGCTGGGCGGCAACTTCTTGAACACGGCGTGGGACGACGTTGCCACCGCACTACACGTCTCGGCGTATTCGTTGAAGGCGCTCACCACTGCGGCGTTGCCGATGATGCCGGACGGCGGAAGCGTCGTCGGTCTCGACTTCGACGCTTCGGTGGCGTGGCCGCTGTATGACTGGATGGGCGTCGCCAAGGCGGCATTCGAGTCGTGCGCACGCTACCTGGCGCGTGACCTCGGAGCGAAGAACGTGCGGGTCAACCTGGTGTCAGCCGGGCCGATTCGCACGATGGCAGCAAAGGGAATCCCCGGCTTCGAGGGCCTGGCAGCCATTTGGGGTGAGCGCTCGCCGTTGTCGTGGGACGTCGCCGACGCCGAGCCGGCAGCGCGTGCCGTCGTCGCGTTGCTGTCCGACTGGTTCCCGAAGACGACCGGCGAGATCGTGCACGTCGACGGTGGCGTTCACGCTATGGGCGCCTGACGCCGATCCTGGTCTTGTGTCCGGCGTCCTTCACGACCCCAAAAACCACCCGCCCCACCATTTCGGCGTCGGGAGTCGAGCTGGCGACGAGCGGTATCTGATCGCGGCGCTGGGCACGCTCGTCGCCTTCATGGCCGGCGAGGTCGTCGTTGCTTTCAGCGCACACTCCCTCGTGCTGCTGTCCGACGCGGGTCACATGCTCTCGGACGTCGTCGCCCTCGCTGCGGCGTTGTGGGCGATGCGGCTCGCCCGGCGGCCGGCGCGCGGTGCCTGGACGTTCGGCTGGACCCGCGCTGAGATCCTGTCCGCAGCCGGGAACGGCATCATGCTGCTCGTCGTCGGCGGGCTCATCACCTTCGAGGCGATTGACCGGCTGATCGCGCCGCCGCGCGTTGCCGGTCTGCCGGTACTGATTACGGCGCTCGTCGGCATCGTGGTCAACCTGGCTGTCGGTTGGGTGCTGTCGCGCGCGGGTCGGGCGAGCCTGAACGTCGAAGGCGCGTTCCAGCACATCATGACCGACCTGTACGGCTTCATCGGTGCCGCGATCGCGGCGATCGTCGTGCTCACCACCGGGTTCCGGCGGGCCGATGCAATCGCGTCGCTTGTCGTCGTCCTGCTGATGTTCAAGGCCGCCTGGGGATTGTTACGCGAGTCCGGGCGCGTGCTGCTCGAGGCGGCACCCGAAAGCATCGCGCTCGACGTGGTCCGCAATCACCTGCTGCAGACCCCGCATGTGCGTGACGTGCACGACCTGCACATCTGGATGCTGACGTCGAGCCTTCCGACACTTTCGGCGCACGTCGTCGTCGACGACGAGTGCTTCACCGACAACCATGCGCCCCGGCTACTCGACGAGCTGCAGGCTTGCTTGACCGGGCATTTCGACGTCGAGCATTCGACTTTCCAGTTCGAGCCCGCGAGCCATGCCGGCCACGAAGGCGGCGCGCACGCCTGATGGGCGTCGGGGCCGACGGGTCAGGGGATGCGAGCGTCGTGGTTGGCGGCAGCGATCCGTCGTTGCGTGTCGGTCGGGTCGATCACCGGCGTCACGAAACTCCAATGATCACCGCCGGGGCAGTACTGGAACCGCACCAGGCCCAGCCGGATCGCCTTGAACGACATACCCGGGATCCAGACGGTGGTGAACAGATGACCGGACCGGCATTGGACGACGACGTCTCCGTTCCGTACGACTCGCCCGCCGATGCGGCGACCGACGCGACTACGGCCAACCGCCCGAGCGACGAGGACGACGACCACGAGCGCGATGACCAGCGCGACAGCGGCTTGGGTGCCCGGCGACATGCCACCACTCTGGCAGAACGGACCGGCGGCGTTGGCCGAACCGGACGCGCTCCGGGAGCACCGTTTCACGCCGTCCACAGCCGTCGCGCGCACCGCGTTGGTCCACAGTGGCCAACCCGGATTAGCCCGATCAGGGGAATTTCGCGTACCGTTTGGCCGGTGCTAGATCAAGGCGGCGCGCCGAGGTGTCGAGCCTTTTAGGCGTGTAGCCCTCCAGGCGGCACGCCGAGCCCCACGCCGCAACCGGCTGGCGGGTCATCGGTTCAGACGTGTTCAAGCAGGCGCACAACTCGCCGGCGTCGAAAGGACGACATGGGTTCGCATCACTACGCAGGTCCACGGCATGCCCGTCTGTCGGGGCCCCGTCACGCCAAGCCCGCACCACCGACGACCGCGCATCGCACGGTTGCGGCGACCGGTGTCGCCGCCGCGTTGGCGCTCGGCGACACGATGGTGATGGCTGGCGCCGCCGGATCGGCCGGCGCGGTCACCCCAGACTCCTGGGCCCAGCTGCGGATGTGTGAGTCGAGCGGCAACTATGCGGTGAACACCGGCAACGGCTACTACGGCGCCTACCAGTTCAACCTGGCGACCTGGCAGGGCCTCGGCTTCACCGGGTTGCCGTCTGATGCTGCGCCCGCTGTCCAAGACCAGGCAGCGCAAAAGCTGTATGCACAGCGCGGCTGGCAGCCCTGGCCCGCGTGCTCGGCGAAGCTCGGGCTAGTCGATGACCGCCAGGCGTCGCGCGGCGACGTCCGGCTCCCGCTGACGCCACCGGCATCGGCCGCACCGAGCGCCGCACCTTCGTCGCCCGCGCCGGTTGCGGCACCCGCCCCGATGGCCAAACCCCCAGCGGCGCCACCCGCGGCGCCGACCGCGACGTCGGTGCCTACCGCAACCGCGGCGGGTGGCTGGGACGGTCACTACATCACCGTCCGTGACGTGGGCGCCGTTCGCGCCGACGTCACTGCGTGGCAGACCCAGATGGTCGCCGACGGTTACCAGATCGCCGTCGACGGCCGCTACGGCCCGAAGTCGGCGGCGGCCGCCACCCAGTTCGAGATCGATCACCATCTGGCCGTCGAGCGGCCTGGCGTGGTCGGTCCGCAGATCTGGAGCACGCTCTTCGCCAAGTAGCCCGGTCGTGTGTCAGCGTCGAGGCTAGTCAACTTCAAACGTCGAGTTCGAGTGCTTCGGCGTCCGCCTCATCGATCTCGTCGCGCGAAATTCCGAGCAGGTAAAGGATTGCGTCCAGATACGGCACGTTCAGCGCGGTGTCGGCGGCCTCGCGCACCACTTGCTTGGCATTGAAAGCGACACCGAGGCCGGCCAGTCCGAGCATGTCGAGGTCGTTCGCGCCGTCACCGATGGCGATCGTCTGGCTGAGTGGCACGTCGGCCAGCGCGGCGAACCGTTCGAGCGCCGCGGCTTTGCCAGGCCGGTCGACGATCGGCCCGACGAGCTTGCCGGTGAGCATGCCGTCGACCACTTCGAGTGTGTTCGCGGCGGCGTAGTCGAGACCGAGCGTCTCGACGAGCTCATCGGTCACCTGGCTGAAGCCGCCGCTGACGATCGCCACCAGATAGCCGAGCCGCTTCAGGGTGCGAACCAGCGTGCGCGCGCCCGGGGTGAGCTGCAGGGCCTTTCGCACCTCGGCGAACGTGCTCTCGGGGAGGCCGGCGAGCAACGCAACGCGCTGCCGGAGCGACTGTGCGAAGTCGAGTTCACCGCGCATCGCCGCGTCGGTGATGGCGGCAACTTGCGCCTCGCATCCCGCGTGCGCAGCCAGCATTTCGATGACCTCGCCCTGAACCAACGTCGAGTCGACGTCCATCACCACGAGCCGTTTTGCGCGCCGGTACAAGCCGCTGCGTTGCACGGCGACGTCGACGCCGGCGGTCGCGGCTTCGGCATTCAATCGCGAACGCAACAGGTCTGGTTCGGCGCCCGAGACCTCGAGTTCGATGCACGTGACGGGGTGGCTGGCGAGGCGCTCGATCCGGTCGATGTTCGCTCCACTGGCCGCGAGCGCGCCGGCGATCCGCGCCATCGCTGCCGGCCGAAGCGGATGCCCCAACACGGTGACGTGGAGCGGCCCTGGCCCCGCCGCCGGTTCAGACCCACCGCCGACCGCTACCTCGATCTCGAGCCGCAACTCGCGGGCGACCGTCGCGAGCGCGTCGCGCATCGCGAGTTCGGTCGCAGCGTCCGGATTTTCGAGCGCGATGAGCACGCCCAGGATGAGCCGGCCGCGTAGCACGATCTGCTCGGTGTCGAGAACGACGAGCGGGAATCGCGCGAGTTCGCTGAACAATCGCGACGTGACACCCGGTCGGTCGCGCCCGGTCAACGTCACCAGCAAAGTTCGGTCGGACGCCGAGGTGCGCGGTGGTTCGGTCGGTTCGAAACTGCTGCTCATCGCCTGGTCACGGTACCGGTACAGCCGATGCACATCGTCAGCGGACGCCGGAGTCACGCAACAGTGCGGCCGCGGGAACGTTGAACGCGGTCATCGTCGCTTCCCGCACCGCGTGCGAGAGCGCGCGCAGCGCTTCGATGCGCGCCGCACTGCCGGAAGCCGAGACGGCACCCTGGTCGGCAGTCGCCACCCGCAACACCCGCCACAGAGCAATCGCCCGCTCGCCGAGGACCCGGGCCGCTACCGGCCAGCCCGGAGGCATCGCGCGCACCTTGGCTTGCAGCGCGGCGTCGGCAGCCACCCGGCCGCTGGCCACTTCGGGCCGCCAGCGTGCCAGGTCAACGTTGCCCAGCGTCTCGGTGGCTGACCGCAACGCGCGCCGCAACGCCCTGTCGGCCTGTTCAACGATGCGATCCGCGTCGACCGTCAAAACGGTCGCGGCCGCCGAACCGGGCAGCACCTTCCACCGCACGCCGCTATACGACGAACCCCGGGCATCAGGTTCGGGGACCCAGCCGAATGACGCGTCGGCGTACTCGACTGCGACGCCAACCTCGGCGAGCACGGCGGCCTGGGTGAATGGTCCGATCCCGCTCAGCCCGAGCGGATCTCCGGTGGTAGGCAACACCAACGTCAACCGCCGCGGTTGCGCCGCGAGCATTGCGTCGAGCGCTTCGCGCAGTGAGATTTCCTGCGAGGTTTCGGCGGACGCTGCGGGTGACCCGACGACGACGTGCGCGTTGGTGCCGGCTTCGATAGCGGAAGCGGCGGGGCCGACCTGCACTCGGCCCGCGACGGTGGCCGCACTCCACGCGACGAACCGCCCGGCCAACTCGGCGTCGACGACAGAGCTTGACGCCGACGATGGCGGCCGGAACGGAGTGGCAGGCGTTGACACGGTTCACCACGATAGGCACGGCAGCGATTCGGTGCGGCTGCCGGGGACCGCCGCGGCAGTAGATAGGTTCAACCCGTGGTCGATTCGTTCGCAACACAGGCGTGGCTGGCGCGAGCTGCCGACCCGGCCGGCGCTGTCGGCCCCGAACCCGTCGGCGACGTCCTGCACATGCGCGGTGTTGGTGTTACGCGCGACGGCGCGACCCTCCTCGACGAGATCGACTGGGCGGTAGAAGCTGACGAGCGCTGGGTGATCCTCGGTGCGAACGGCGCGGGCAAGACGACGCTGCTGCGGGTCGCGTCGACCCGGATGTTTCCCACCCGTGGCGTGGTGCATGTTCTCGGTGAGCGGCTCGGCGCGGTCGACGTGTTCGAACTGCGGCCCCGAATCGGCTTGTCGAGCGTTTCGTTGGGGGAGCGGATCCCGCTTCGCGAGAGAGTTCTCGACGTCGTCCTGACCGCGTCGTACGGCATGGTCGGTCGGTGGCGTGAGCATTACGACGACGCCGACGTCGTCCGCGCCGACCTCGTCTTGCAGCAAATGGGATGTGCGCAGCTCCGCGAGCGCACCTACGGCACCTTGTCCGAAGGTGAGCGTAAGCGCACTCAGATCGCCCGGGCGTTGATGGCGAACCCCGAGATGCTGCTGCTCGACGAGCCGGCCGCCGGGCTCGATCTCGGTGGCCGCGAAGACCTGGTTAGCCGGCTGGCGAAACTCGCTGCCGACGACGCAGCCCCCACCACCGTGCTCGTCACCCACCACGTCGAGGAGATCCCAGTCGGCTTTACCCACGCGCTGCTACTGCGGGCCGGCCGCATCGTCACCGCCGGCCCGATCGAGCACGTCGTCACCGAAGCCGCGCTCTCGGAGACGTTCGGTCTGCCACTCCAGCTGGAGTTTCGCGACGGCCGGTTCGCGGCGCGCGCCCGCGGCTAACCTGCCCTAGGATCGAGTCATGGCCGCCTGGGTCGTTTGGACGATTGTGGCTGCTCTATGTGCCGGCGTCGAAGCATTGACGCTGACGTTGATTCTCGGCTTCGTCGCGATCGCCGCCGCTATCGCGCTCGTCGTGGCCGTGCTCGGGGGTCCGGTGGCAGCGCAGCTGGTTGCATTCATCGTCGGCACGGCTGGGCTGGTCGGCGTCGTCCGGCCTGTTGCGAAAGCTCACTTGCACCGCCCCGCGCTGACCACCGGCATCGACGCACTGATCGGACGCCGGGCTCTTGTGGTCGAGCGGATCGATTCGCACCACGGTCAGGTCAAGATCGGTGGCGAGGTGTGGAGCGCCAGACCCTACATCGATGACGAAGTGCTCGAGCCCGGCACGTCGGCGGAGGTTGTCAGGATCGAGGGTGCGATCGCCTTGGTGTACGCCGGTTACGTGGCGGATTAGAACGAGCGGCGACCCGCAAGCCCACAGCCCCGAAACGGAGTAGCCCATGGATCCGGCCACGATCGCGCTGATCGTCGTCCTGGTGATCGTCGTGCTCATCGTCGGCCGCACGGTGCGAGTGGTGCCGCAGGCGCGGGCCGGCATCGTCGAGCGGTTCGGCCGTTACAACAAGACGTTGACACCGGGACTCAACGTGGTGCTGCCGTTCGTCGACCGGCTTCGGCCGCTTCTCGACTTACGCGAGCAGGTCGTCTCGTTTCCACCGCAGCCTGTCATCACCGAGGACAACCTCGTCGTCGGCATCGACACGGTGCTGTATTTCCAGGTCACCGACGCGAAGGCCGCCACCTACGAAATCGCGAACTACATCCAAGGTGTCGAACAGCTCACAGTGACGACGTTGCGTAACGTCGTCGGCGGCATGGATCTCGAAAAAACCCTGACCTCACGGGAAGAAATCAATGCTCAGCTCCGCGGTGTGCTCGACGAAGCCACCGGTAAGTGGGGCCTGCGGGTCAACCGGGTCGAGCTCAAGTCGATCGATCCGCCCGGCTCGATCAAGGACTCGATGGAAAAGCAAATGCGTGCCGACCGTGACAAGCGGGCCGCGATCCTTACCGCCGAAGGCTTCAAACAGTCGCAAATCCTTACCGCAGAAGGCGAAAAGCAGTCGGCGATCCTGCGTGCCGAAGGCGCGGCGCAGGCGGCGGTAACCCAGGCGAAGGCTGACGCCGAGGCGCAGGCGCTTCGCGCCCAAGGTCAGTCGAAGGCGATCGAGACTGTCTTCGAGGCGATCCATCAAGGCAAGCCCGACGCCGAACTGCTTGCCTACCAGTACCTCCAGATGCTGCCGCAGATCGCCCGCGGCGACGCCAACAAGCTCTGGATCATCCCCAGCGAAATGGGCAAAGCGATCGAGGCGCTCGGTGGCTTGTTCGGCAATGCGGTGCCGAAGGCCGGCCCCGTGGCCAGTCCCGAGTCGAACCGCGCCTTGGACAGCTGAGGGCGGCAGGAGTCAGCTTCCGCTGCCGAGCTTGGCGGCCAGCGACAGCACGAGCTGCACGTACCAGTCGGCGTGGTTGTAGTTCCAGATCGCGGTGTAGAGGGTCTGGCCGCCGTCGCCCGCGCCGTTGGCGCACAGGTAACGCGCCGCCGTGTAGATCGAGTCCGCCGGATTCATGATGTCGGCCAAGCCATCGTGGTCGCCGTCGACCGCGTAGTGGGCGAAGGTCGCCGGCATGAACTGCATAGGTCCAAGCGCGCCAGCCGACGACACCATCGTGCCGCTGCCGTGGTGCGTCTCGACCTGACCGATCGCGGCGAGCACCGCCCATGACAAGCCGGGACACGTCTGTGCTGCCGCGTGATAAAGCGCGTCGAACGTCGGCGGGATCGCGTACGGCGCCACGTCGGCCGCGGCGGCGCTGTCGGCCTGTGCGACGGCGGCGCGAGCCGCTGCAACGGCGGCGGCCGCCTCCTGCAGTGCTTGGAGTTGCTGCGCTTTCGCCGACGCCTGATCGAGCAGCGCCTGCTGTTGAGCGAGCAGTCCCTGCA
>JBOGEK010000205.1:0-3492 GCA_050743645.1 Acidothermaceae bacterium | reverse complement strand
TCCTCGATCATGTGCAGGTAGATCCAACGGACGTCGCGGACCCGTTCGGGGTGGTCACCGCGGCTCGGCACCACATCGGTGAGGCTTTTCGCGCGCACGGCCTCGCGGCATGCCGCAATTTCCCGCTCGTACGCCTCGAGGTTCGCGGCTGCGTCGGCGTCGGCGAGCTCGTCAAAATCGGCGCCGACGCCGTCGGGGTCGTAAGGGAAGCCGATGTCTTCACCGGCCGCGTGCATGCGAAACCACCAGCGTTCGACCTCGGTCATGTGCCGCACCAGCCCGAGCAACGACAGGCGGGACGGCGAAACCGCACGCTCCTTCAACTGCTCGGCGGTCAGGCCAGTGCATTTCATCAGCAACGTGTTGCGGTGGAAGTCGACCCATTGATCGAGTGCCACGCGCTCGTCGGCCACCCGATCGGGATCGGGACGCTCGACCGCAGGCGCCGTCCAGTCGCTCATGCAGACTCCTTCTCAAGATCAGGTCGGGCGGGACAGCTCGGGCAGGACGGGCCGGGCAGGACGGGCCGGGCAGGACGGGCCGGAGAGATCAGGCCGGGGAGATCACGTATCGGGCCAGCTCGCCGGCCAGTCGGTGCGGTACCCGTGCCCGCAGCCGGGTGCCGTGCTCGGTGTGTTCTTCGAGTTCGACGTCGCCGAGGTCGTGCACGCGAGCGACGACCCGACCCTCGGCGAACGGCACCAATACCTCGATGCACACCTCGTCGCGCGGTACCAACTCGTCGAGCGCGGCGACCAGCTCCTCGATGCCCGCGCCGGTTCGAGCCGACACCACGACGACGGGGTTGCCCCGCCGCTCTTCGGCCCGCACGATCGCGTCGACGACGTCGCTTTCGGCGACGTCGGCTTTGTTGACCACGACGAGTTCACGGATGTCGCTCGCGTCGATCTCGGCGAGCACAGTGCGGACGGCGGAAAGCTGGGCGCCCGGATCGAGATCGGAACCGTCGACGACGTGCAGGATCAGGTCGGCTCCGGCTACCTCTTCGAGGGTCGACCTGAACGCCTCGATGAGCTGGTGTGGAAGGTGCCGCACGAACCCGACCGTGTCAGTCAGGGTGAACGCGCGGCCGTCGCTGGTCTGAGCCCGGCGCACGGTGGGGTCGAGCGTGGCGAACAGCGCGTTCTCGACCAGCACGCCAGCGCCGGTCAGCCGGTTGAGTAGTGACGACTTCCCGGCGTTGGTGTAACCGGCGATCGCGACGCTCGGTACCTCGCCACGCTTGCGCTCCTGCCGCTTCACCTCGCGGGCGGTCGACATGCCGGCCAGCTCCCGACGCAACTTCGCCATCCGGGTGCGGATGCGCCGCCGGTCGAGTTCGATCTTCGTCTCACCGGGACCGCGGCCGCCGATGCCCACGCCGCCGGCACCCGCCCGGCCACCGGCCTGGCGAGACAGCGACTCACCCCAACCACGAAGTCGCGGCAGCAGGTAGGTCATCTGGGCGAGTTCGACCTGCGCCTTGCCCTCACGGCTGCTCGCGTGCTGCGCGAAGATGTCGAGAATCAGCGCGGTGCGGTCGACCACCTTGACCTTGACCACGTCTTCGAGCTGGCGCAGCTGGCCGGGGGTCAGTTCGCCGTCGCAGATCACCGTGTCGGCGCCCTCGGCGAGCACGACGTCGCGCAGTTCTTTTGCCTTGCCGGAGCCTATGTAGGTGGCCGGATCGGGCTTGTCGCGCCGCTGGATCAAACCGTCGAGCACCTGGGAGCCGGCCGTTTCGGCCAGCAACTTCAGCTCGGCAAGGGAGTTCTCGGCGTCGCGCAGGGTGCCGTCGGTCCAGACCCCGACCAGCACGACGCGTTCGAGGCGCAGTTGACGATATTCGACCTCGGTGACGTCTTGAAGTTCGGTCGACAGGCCCGCCACCCGACGAAGTGCCTGGCGCTCCTCGAGCTCGAATTGTTCGCCGTCGTAACGGTCGGGGCCGTCGGTCACGGCGTCGGGGTGCGTCACGGGGTGGGCGGAAAGCCGCGGGTCGACAGAAGAATCGGTGTCAGTGCTTTCGTGAATTGGTTTCGTCATCGCCTATTCCAACGCTGAAGCTACGGAGGTTTCATCCCGGTTACCGGCCAGTTCAGCTCCGCATCCCGCGATGGTCGCACGCCTAGCCCGGGAGGCCAACCGATATCAGCCGCAGGCGAGTCACGCGTCGGCGGCGGGCGAAGGGCACAACCAACGCGTGCGGATGCGCGGCAGCCCGCTGTTGCCGCCGACGGTCTTGACGGCGAGCGTCTGGTGAATACCGATGTGGGCAGTTCGAAACGCGGCAGCAGAACCAGCGATGTACAGCTCCCAGGTGCGGGTTCGCGGCTCGCCGGCTGCTTTGATAGCCGCCTCGCGGTTTCGCCGCAAATTCTCGAGCCACTGCACGAGCGTGAGGTAGTAGTTCTCGCGCAAGCTCTCGACGTCGCGTACCTCGAACCCCGCACCTTCGATCACGCCGACGACTTCGCCGACCGGGAGCAGTTCGCCGTCCGGGAAGACGTAGCGGTTGATGAACGACGGCCCTGTCGCATGCGGCGTTCCGCCCGGCATCGAGATCTGGTGGTTGAGCAGCCGGCCGCCGTCGACGAGCAGGCCGTAGAGTGCCGCCGCGTATCCGGCGAACGCTGTCGCGCCGACGTGTTCTGCCATGCCGATCGAGCTGATGGCGTCGAACTTTCCGATGTTGCTCGCGGCGAGTTCGCGGTAGTCGCACAACCTGATCTCAATCCGGTCTCCGAGACCTGCCGCGGCAACTCGCAGCTTTGCCAATGATGCTTGCGCGCTCGAAAGCGTTATGCCGACGCCCGTCACACCGTGATTGGCGGCTGCGTGCATCAACATGCCGCCCCAGCCGCAACCGACGTCGAGCAAGCGCTGGCCGGCGCGTAGCCCAAGTTTCCGGCTGATCAGCGCATATTTATCGGCCTGCGCGTCTGCGAGGGTGTACGCCGGTGACGGATCTTGTTGCCAGTACGCACACGAATAGGTCATCGACTCGTCGAGCAGCAGGCGGTAAAAGTCGTTACCCACGTCGTAATGGTGCGAGATCGCGGCAGCGTCACGTCGCTTGCTGTGTCGGGTGCCGCGCAGCTTCACCTCGCCGGGCGGCGGCTTGACCGGCGGCCCCAGCGCACCGAGCCGACGAGCGGCCCCGATGCCACCGAGAACGGCCGCCACCCGATCCACCGCAACGAACCGGCTGTGCTGGCCCGGGTGCAGGCCGGAGCGATTTCCCTTGGGCTTGACGGGTCGGCTGGCGATCAACTTGGCGATCGCCCCCACCAGGTCGCCGTCGACGGTGAGATCACCGCTGACAAACGCCCGCGCGAGGCCGAGTTCGTTCGGCTGCCACAGCAGCCGCCGTAACGCGCGTGGCCGCGTGAGATGGATCGTGATCGCCGAATCTGACGGCCCGGCCAGCCCGCCGTCCCAGGTTCTCACCCGAAACTGGATCGGCTGGCCCGCGGCCCGGCTGACCATGTC
>JBOGEK010000204.1:0-12142 GCA_050743645.1 Acidothermaceae bacterium | reverse complement strand
TGGTCGACGTGCTCGATGTCGACCGGACACTCCTGCACGCACGCACCGCACGACGTGCACGCCCATAGCGCCTCGGGATCGATGACACCGCTGACGTCCGCAATACCGACAAGGGGTGGTAGCTGTTCGGCCGCGTCGCGACCGTTGAGCAACCGTGGTGCGGATTCGAAAAGGTTGTCACGCAACTGGGTGACGATGAGTTTGGGGTTGAGTACCTTGCCGGTGTTCCAGGCAGGGCACGCGGATTGGCAACGGCCGCATTCGGTGCACGTAGCCAGGTCGAGTAGGCCTTTGAACGTAAAGTCCTCGATCTTGCCGCGGCCGAAGTTGTCGTCGTCCGCCGGATTTTCGAAGTCGACGAGATGGTCGCCCGAATACATCGGCAGCAGCGGACCAAGGGCATTTGGCTTGCGGGCAAGGTAGATGTTGAACGGTGCGAGCACGATGTGCAGGTGCTTCGAGTACGTCACGAATACGAGGAATGCCTGCACGACGACGAGTTGGGCCAGAATGAAGAACGTCTCGATGCCTTGGTTCGCCGAACCCAGCGGGCGCAACGCACGGCCGATCACCCATGACGCGAACGACCACGGGTAGGGCTTGTACGGAAAGTGGTCGGTATTCATCTGGGCGCCGCGATAGAGCAACAAGGTGGCGATCACGGCGAAGATCATGGCGAGGATTTCCCACGCGGCGCGGGTATGCGAGCGGTAGAACCGAGAGGCCCGGCCCATGCGTGCGGGCGACTGCCGGTACCGGATCGCCGTGAAGACGACGAGAGCGACGAGCACCGCGGTGGCGAACAGGTCTTCGATGAAGCCGAGCCCCGCCCAGTCGCCGATGCCGAAATGATCGTCGAATAGTGACCCGTAGGCCTCGATGATCGTGAGCATCAACACGATGAACGCCCAGAACGTGAAGGCGTGGGCGATGCCCGGCACAGTCCAGGCCAGTAGCTTGCGCTGCCCGATGACCTCGGTGGCTTCGGCCGCGCTGCCTTTCGTTTCGGCGGCCTTGTGAGCGCCAATGCGGTCGGCGGCAGGTTGGCCGACCCTGATCAGTCGGTAGAGCCACCACAGCCGGCGTCCGGCCACGGCGAAGGCAACGACGGTGACGATCAAGCCGACGATGATCCGCAGTGCCACGTGCCCTCCAGGGTCGAGGTCTTTACGAGCACCCAACCAGATGAGCGGCGGTTCCGCCTTCAACCGGACTCCTCAACTCGGCGATCCGCCGGCCGATGGGTCAATCGGAAGCTTGTCTGCGGCCTGGTTTGAGTCCGCGCGATCGTTGGAGGGTGACGCCGTTGGCGACGCGCCACGGCTCTCGTGTGGTCAGACCGGCAACGACGGCGAGCCGGACGCTTCGTAGCGGTGCGCGATCACCTAGTCGCCGCTCTGGCTCCGAAGCCCCGGGAGGCCTCGGAGGCTCCGCAAGGCGCGGAGACCTCGCTGCCGCGAACGCCGAACTGGCTCATCGCAAAAGCTTCACCGATGCGTTGCTCGAGACGATCGACGTCGGCATCGTGTCGTGTGACGCCGACGGCGTATTCGTGGTCAGCAACCGGGCAGAGCGCGAGATGTTCGGCCTCGAGACCGGCATCGACGGCCTCGTCGCCGCGCAGATCAACTCGCGGATCGACGTGTTCGAGGACGGTCGGAAGCTCGACGCAGCCGAATATCCGTTGCTGCGGACCCTGCGTGGTGAGCCCGTCACGCACCTCGACGTCGTCGCTGGACCGGCCGGCGGGCCGTATCGCAACATCGTGGTACGCGGTCGGCAGATCACCGGTGCGGCTGGAGAAGTAGTCGGAGCTGTCGCGGCGCTGACCGATGTCACGGCCGACCGAGTCGCGTCGCGCGCTCTTGTGGAGGAGCACCGCAAGCTCACAGAAGCGCAGCGGCTCGGGCAGGTCGGCAGCTTCGAATACGATTTCGCCACCGACGGATGGACGTTCTCGGACCAGATGTGCAGGCTGTGGGGTCTCGAGCCGGGTGGGCTTACTCCGCAGCTGATTATGAAGCTGATCTATCCTGACGACGCCGCATCCGCGACCAACTCCTGGCATGCAGCGCTGGAATCTGACGGTATCCACACCTGCAAATACAGAATTCATCGCGCGGACGACGGAGCCGAGCGGTTGCTCCGCTCGAACATCGAAGTCGAGCGCGACTCCGATGGGGAACCGCTACAGGGTCGCGGAACGTTGCTCGATGTCACTGAGCTGAATGCCGCGGAACAGTCCGCCCGACGGGCGAACGCGTTCTTCGACGCGGTGCTCACGGCAATCCCTGACTCAACATTCGTCACCGATGTACGCAACGGCGCCGTCATCTACGGCTCTCGCGGCCATGGTGTTCTCGGCTACGAGAACGACGAACTCGGCTCCCTCGGCGCGGCCGGGACTCTTGCTCTAGTGCACCCCGACGACACCCGGCGACTGGCCGCATTTCGGTCTGCGGCGCTCCAGCTCGGCGATGGGCAAGTGCAGCAAACGCAATATCGAGCACTACATGCCGACGGTCGCTGGTGCTGGCTGAGCCATCGCGTCACGCCTTTCCGTCGCGATGACGACGGTCGTGTCTTGGAAGTGCTGGCCGTCGTCCGCGATGTCAGTGATGTCGTCGAAGCGGAGCAGCGACTTGTGCACGCTGCCCGTCACGACTACCTGACCGGGTTGCCGAATCGAGCACTTCTCGTCGAGCGACTCGGTGCTGCCCTGACGCGCTCCGACCGTGAGGGGCGAGAGGTTGCCGTGCTGTTTTGCGACCTCGACGGCTTCAAACGAGTCAACGACAACGGAGGGCACGGCGCGGGTGACGCGGTGCTGATCGAAGTTGCCAAGCGGATGAGTGCAGTTCTGCGTGGTGGCGACGTGGTTGCACGCGTAGGCGGCGACGAGTTCGTCATCCTGGTCGAGCCGTGGAATCGCGCGTCGTCGGCTGAAGCCCCTACGCCACAAGGAAACCGCCGGGCTTCCGACCGAGTTGCTCAAAGCAGCGCTGTCGGCGTCGCCGAGCGAGTGATCGAAGGCCTGCGGCGACCAATCACGGCCTACGGCACCGACTATCTCGTGACAGCAAGTATCGGCATCACCTACGCGAGAGTGGACGCGCACCGTGATGGCGCGGCCACTGCTGACGATGTCTTACACCAGGCCGACGCCGCGATGTATCACGCGAAAGCTCACGGCAAGAACCGCCTTGAGATCTTCGATCACATCTCCGGCGAACTCGACGCAGGCTAGACGGCCAGGCCGTGGGAGCAGATAACTACTTCCCAAGGATGAGGCCCGCAGGCTAACAAGTTGGTACGTGCGAACGGCGCGCGCTTAGCTGCGGCCTACTTAGCCTCAATGTCGACACGCATTGACCGGCTGGAGGAGCAACGTGATCGAAGCGCGTGGATTGACGAAACGGTACGGCGACAAAGTCGCCGTCAACGACCTGACGTTCGAAGTGCGACCAGGGATCGTCACCGGATTTCTCGGGCCGAACGGAGCCGGCAAATCGACGACGATGCGCATGCTCATCGGACTTGATGCGCCGACGGCGGGCACCGCGAGAATCAACGGACGGGCTTACGTCGAACACGGTGCACCACTTCGTGAGGTGGGCGTGCTGCTCGAGGCGAGAGCGATTCATACCGGGCGGTCGGCTCGCAATCATCTACTCGCTCTTGCCGCGACCACGGGCATTCCACGTCGCCGGGTCGAAGAAGTCATCGACCTCGTCGGATTGTCGGACGTCGCAAAGAAGCGAGCCGGCGGCTTCTCTCTCGGTATGGGCCAACGGCTTGGGATCGCATCGGCATTGCTCGGCGACCCAGGCACCCTGATTCTCGACGAGCCGGTGAACGGCCTCGACCCCGAAGGAATCCTGTGGATCAGGAATCTGCTGAAGGCCTTGGCCGCCGAAGGCCGCACTATCTTCGTTTCATCGCACCTGATGAGCGAGATGGCTTTGACGGCGTCCCACCTGATCGTCATCGGTCGCGGCCGATTACTGGCCGATGTCACCGTCGACGAACTCACCCGGATGGCGTCGCGCGATCAGGTCAAGGTCCGGACGCCGGAAGCCGCACGTCTGCGGGGTTTGCTTGCGGGCGATGGCGTTGTCATCACCGGTCGCGATGATGGGCTGCTCGAAGTGAGTGGCCTCGACAGCACCCGGATCGGACGGATCGCCGCTGATGCCGGTATTGCGTTGGTCGAATTGACGCCGCAGCACGCATCCCTCGAAGAAGCATTCATGGAAGTGACCAGAGATTCGGTCGAGTTCATCGCGCCGGCAGATTCTTACGAGATGCAGGCCGTGCCTGCTGGAAGGAGCGCGTCGTGAGCGCGACGGCAATCGCCGAACGTATCTCGCTCGGCAATGGCGGAGTGACGCAAACGCGGCTAGTCAAATCGGAGTGGGTCAAGTTCCGCTCACTGCGTTCGACCGTGTACAGCCTCATCACGGCCGTCGTATTCATCGTCGGCTTCGGCATCTTGATAAGCGCGCTCCGCGCCAACGACATCAAGCACCTGGGGACAGCGAGTCTGGGCAACTTCGACGCGGCTGCCGTCAGCCTGCGGGGGCTCTTCGTCGCGCCTCTCGCAGTCGGCGTGCTCGGCGTGCTGATCGTGACAGGCGAGTACGGCACGGGAATGATTCGGGCAAGCCTGGCCGCCGCTCCACGACGGTTGCCCGTCTTGTGGGCGAAGCTCACAGTTTTCGTTGCGGTCGTCTTTGTCATCGGAGCGGTGTCGAGCTTCTTGGCTTTCACGTTCGGGCAGGCGTTTCTGTCGAGCGCGCATGTCGGGATCGGGATCGGCTCGCCCGGTGCCGCGCGGGCTGTGTTCGGCGGTGCCATTTACCTCACGTTGGTCGGCGTCCTTGCCGTCGGACTCGGCTTCCTGCTGCGTAACACCGGAGGAGCGCTCGCGGCACTCTTCGGTCTGCTGCTTGTGCTGCCGGTGCTCGCACAAGCGCTGCCGATGTCCTGGTACAACCACGTGTTCAAGTTCTTGCCGACCCCCGCTGGCACGCAAATCATGACGACGGTGCACGATCCATCAAGCCTGAGCCCCTGGCCCGGCGTCGGCGTTTTCGCCGTCTATGCGGTCGCCGCCGTGCTGGCTGGTGCATTCGTGCTTAGGCGACGCGACGCGTGAGGTGTTCGCCGGTATGTGATGTCCGAGCCTAGGCTTGATGTCGTGGCCAAGCAGATGTCGACGATCTTCAGCCGCCGAAGCCGTAACCGGCCTGCGATGACGGTGGTCGACGTCTGCGTGGCACTCGCTATCGCACTGCCCGGCCTTCACTCGGTTAGCCGCGACGGTGGCCCCTTGACGATCGGCATTTTGCTCGACCTTGGGCTCGCGCTTCCGTTGATCTGGAGGCGGCGCGCGCCTTCCGTCGTATTCGGCGTGATCGCGACGGTCGCGTTAGCGACCTGGCTGGGTGACAAGCGGATCTTCGCGGCGGTTGCGCTTCTGATCGCCTTTTATACGGTCGCCGCCTACGAGCCGCGCCGCCGAACCATCGCGGCTGCCATCGTTCTCGAATTCGGTGTGCTGCTGGCGACCTTGTCGTGGGCAGGCGGCGGGCGCGTATTGCTCGGATTCGTATTCCTGTCAGGCCTGGTGACCGCCGCAGGCTTCATCGGCACAAACGTGCGCACCCGCCGCGCATATCTGGCTGCGTTGGAAGACCGCAACTCTCGTCTCGAATTCGAACGCGACCAGCAGGCGCAACTTGCTGCCGCCGCCGAACGAGCGCGGATCGCACGCGACATGCACGATGTCGTAGCGCACAATCTGTCTGTGATGATTGCGCTCGCCGACGGCGCCTCATTCACCGTCGATGCCGATCCCGCACGAGCGTCGAACGCGATGGCCCAAGTCTCGGCCACCGGTCGGCAAGCGCTGACCGAAATGCGCCATCTTCTCGGCGTCTTGCACGACGACCAACCCGCAGCGCTACACCCGCAACCCGGCGTCGCCGATATCGACGAGTTGCTGACGCAAGTGCGACTGACCGGGCTAACGGGTGAACTGATCAGCGAGGGGAACCATTCTGCCTTTCCACCCGGATTACAGTTGGCCGTCTACCGCCTGGTTCAGGAGGCGTTGACCAACATCCTCAAGCACGCGTTCGATGCACACACTGCTACTGTGCGCCTGTCGTTCACTGCGAAGAAGGTTGACGTCGACGTCGTCGACGACGGGCTAGTGCCAGCAAGTTCGTCGTCGACTGCCGAGGGCTTCGTGAACGGCTCCACTTCGGGGCACGGCATCGCCGGCATGCGAGAGCGGGTCGCCGTCTACGGCGGCACGGTAGAAGCCGGCCCGGATCCCGTTCGGGGCTGGCGGGTGCGGGCAACTTTCAAACTATTGCAGGAGATTTCGACGTGACGATTCGCGTACTGCTCGTCGACGACCAGCCATTGCTGCGCGCCGGCTTTCGCATGGTGCTCGACGCGCATGACGGAATCGACGTGATCGGTGAAGCGGGCGACGGCGAGGAGGCGATTCGCCTTACCGCCGAACTGGCTCCCGACGTCATCGTGATGGACGTACGCATGCCGGGCACCGACGGCATCAAGGCAACACGCGCAATCGCAGCCGAACACCCGGATTCTAAAGTGCTGATTCTCACGACGTTCGACCTCGACGAATACGTTTTTGCGGGGCTGAAAGCGGGCGCGAGCGGATTTCTGCTCAAGGACGTTCCGCCGGCCGATCTCGTTGCCGCGATTCGTTGCGTAGCGACCGGTGATGCTGTGGTGGCCCCGCGCGTCACGCGGCGATTGCTGGAGAACTTCGCTGCACACCTGCCCGGAAGTACAGGTGACGGTGACGAACTGAGCGTCGACCAACGCCTAAACCGACTGACCGAGCGTGAACGTGGCGTCTTGGGTGAGATAGCGCTCGGCAAGAGCAATCTTGAGATCGCCGCCGGGCTTTCACTTTCAGAGACCACGGTGAAGACCCACGTCGGAAAGATTCTCTCGAAGCTTGGGCTTCGTGACCGCGTTCAGGCAGTGATTTTCGCGTACGAAACTCGAGTCGTCCGCCCTTCGTGACGGTTACCGAACGCGGAACGACATCCCAGGCGCCTCAGCTGGCCGCGGCGGGTGTCCCTGTCGTGAATGCGCCGGCATCTTGCAAAGCCTGCACGACTTCGGGAACCGATGCGAACGCCTTTTTGATGTCTTCGGGTCTGGCGATGCGATGTGCTTCATCGTGCAGGTAGGTCTTCAACGCCGCGCCGAACGCAGCGGAGCCGACACTATTGTCGGCGTGCTGCAAGGTAAGAGCGCCGATGCCGTAGACCGTGGCGTCGGCAATCGTGAAATTGCCTACTGCTACAGCAACATCACGTACGCCAGGCGCCGAGAACACGTGGGTGACGGCGCCAGCTGGGCTCGGCTGGGCCGGCGCGGCCGCGCCGGTGCCGGCTACTTTGTCGGCGGACGGTGCAGTGACAGCAAGGCTGGTGAGCTCGAAGTCCTCGCTACCCGCACTCTCGCCATACATCGGGACGGCGGGATCGCGCATCCAGCCGTAGCCGTATTCCCATGCCAGCAAGGGAAAGCCCGTGTCGAACCAGGCGAATGAGTTGTCTTGGTTGCGACCGACGCGCTCTTGTACATCGACGCCGAGCGTGAGATCGAACGCCAGGCTGCAATCGCGGATGGCGACGCGGCGGGCGCCAGCGGGCGACCACGCGATCGGACGTCGCGGAGTTGTCCGCGCGGACTCAGCTAGTGCCGGTCGTCAAGCCGAGCTGAATCCCCGGCCCGCGCGGGGTCGCCTGGGTTAGCGGAACCAGTCGTCGAGTGGCGGGCGGGCGGCGAGTACGGAGAAATCTCCCTCGCGCACCGCAGCGGCCGCGTCGGCTAGCGCCCTCGCGGCCACCCACGTCAGGGCACCCCCGACGCTGATGCGCTGCGCGCCAGCGCCGAAGATCTCGGACGCCGTAAGGCCAGATACGGCGAGTACGTTCACCGGCTTCGAGACCGCCGTACACACGGCGCTGATTTCGTCGAGCGTGCGCAACCCGGGCGCGTAAAGCACGTCGGCGCCGGCAGCCTCGAACGCCTGCAGCCGCGCGATCGTGTCATCGAGGTCGGGGTTGCCTCGAATGTGGTTCTCGGCCCGCGCGGTCAGCATGAAGCGGAACGGCAGGCCGCGCGCCACCTCGACAGCGGCAGCGATGCGGTCTGTGGCATGGGCGCGCTCGTAGAGGTGGCCGGTGCCGGAGTCCCAGTCTTCGATCGAACCGCCCACGGCGCCGGCTTCGGCGGCGCGGCTGACGGCGTGTGCGACAGCCGCCGGCGTCTCGCCGTAGCCGTTCTCCAAGTCGGCGGAGACTGGCAACCCGGTTGCGTGGTCGAGCGCCGTGACGTGCGCGCACACGTCGTCGAGTGTGGCCCCGCCGTCGTGGCGCCCGAGCGTGAACGCGTAGCCACTGCTCGTCGTCGCGAGTGCCTTGAACCCAAGGGCTTCGAGCACGCGGGCCGAGCCGACGTCCCAAGGGTTCGGGATGAGGAACGGCGCGCCGGAGTGCAGAGCCGCGAACGCCTCGGCCTTTTCTTCCTGGTTAATCGGCGACACGAATCACCACCTTGCCGTGCTTCCCCCGCGCCGCGCAACGCGAAAACGCCGCCTCGAACTCGGCAAGCGGGAAGACGCTGTCTATTTCGGGTCGAAGCTCGGGCAACGACGCAAGCTGTTCGCCGTCCGGCTCGACGACGAAATACTGTGCCCCGGGCGCTTCGGCTGCGACGGTCACGATTCGAGCCGCGGTGGCTGCATTGCGGGCGAGCGCTTCGCCGCCAGCGGTGTCGAAAAGCAGGTCGCACGACGACTCGCCGTCGTCGACAACCGTCGCCCCGAGGTGTTTCGCCAGCTGGACGGCGACGTGGCCGACGCCGCCGTGCACGCCGGTGATGAGAACGCGCTCGCCCACTTGCACGTTGCCGTGGACGACGAGAGCTTGCCACGCCGTCAGCCCCGGCATCGGCAGGGCGGCGGCTTCCTCGTGGCTGAGGCCCGCGGGCTTGGCTGCGAGCAGATGCGTCGGCACTACGGCCCACTGGGCCGCGACGCCGTCACGGTCGAACGGCGTGAGCGCGATGACCTCTTCGCCGGTGGACTCGACGACGCCCGACAGTTCGTAAGAAGGGATCGCAGGCAGCCGGTCTGTGGGCCAGGCCAACTCGTCGCGCGTGATCGCTGCGGCGTAGACGCGCACGAGCGCGTCGCCGTCCTTCGGCTCGGGACGGGCGATTTCTTCGAGCCGGAGGCCGTCGGGGTGCAGTCGTAATGCCTTCATGTGGGGCTTCTCTCTAGAAAGTATCTTTCTAGAAAGCATATCGTTAGCGCGCTATCTTGTCAGGATGGATCATCTCGACGCGATCGAACAGGCGTGGAAGCGAGAGCGGCCGGACGTCGACGTCGCCCCGCTCGTGCTGCTGGGTCGGTTGTTTCGGGCTGGTGCTCTCGCCGACGCCGAACTCGGGCGCGGTCTTGTCAGCTTTGATCTGCAGCCTGGCTGGTTCGACCTGCTCGCAGCGCTTCGACGTGCTGGCGAGCCGTACGAGCTGCACCCGACGCAGCTGATGAGCGCGACGATGCTCTCGTCCGGAGGAATGACGAAGCGGCTCGACCGGCTTGTCGAAGCGGGCCTGGTCGCGCGCCGGCCCGACCCTGCCGATCGGCGGGCAACGCTCGTCCGCCTTACTTCGCGTGGGCGGAAGACGATCGACAAAGCGCTGCCCGTGCACGTCGGGAATGAGGATCGGCTACTCGCCGTCCTCAACGCCAAGGACCGCAAGGCACTCGACACCCTGCTCCGCAAACTGCTGGCAGCGCTGGAGAAGTAGCGCCGTCGGCCACGGACAGCGGCGCGCTCGATGGTTCGCCACGCATCGCTGGAGTTCGCACACCACACTAAGCAGGCGCGTGGCGCGAAAGGAAGGCGAAGACTTCTCCGTCGTCGACGCCGGGGAATGAGCCGGACGGGAGCGGCGCGAGAACGTGGGCATGCAAGGAGGCGCTTGGCCACGCCCGACCAGCCCACCGTCCGACGAGTGCGTCGTCGGGGCGTCGGCAGCACGACTGATCGGGACATGTCGACTTCTGTCGTTCGGTCGTTTCGCGCCCACGGAACCATTTCGCATGCTGGTAAGGCACGCCTACCGCGATCGAGTACTCGCCGGTCGACGGCGTACCGGTTTGGCTTGAACACCAGAAGGTGCCTGCCGGTGTATCGGTGTACTGATAGTTCTCTGTGGTGCGGTCGACGTTGCGAAAAACCGAACGCACGGTCCACCGCTTGCACACGATTTGGCCCTCGATCGCTCCGGTCGCGTCCTGCGGGAGTGGTAATCCATCGTTTTCGTAACCGCGATAGATCGCGCCGTCGCCGCGGACACGCAAGAAATGCATTGGGATGTCGAGGTGCGAAGTCGCGAGGTTCGTCAGCCGGTGCGCAGCCGCTTCGTGTGTCACGCCGAAGGCATCGCGAAAGTCCTCGACCGCGAGGTCACGCGCGCTCTTCGCCTTGTTGAGGAAGTCGACCGCAGAGCTGCGTGGCAGCAGGCAGGCAGCCGCGAAGTAGTTGATTTCCAGCCGCTGCCGCAAAAAGTCGGCATAGCTGGCCGGACGTTCATGCCCAAGCACCCGGTGTGCCAATGCTTGCAGGGCAAGAGATCGCAGGCCGTGCCCACCCGGAATTGACGCCGGCGGCAGGTAGATACGACCGTTCTCGAGGTCGGTCACCGTGCGCGTCGAGTGCGGTAAGTCGTCGACGTGGATGATCGAAAAGCCGAGCTCTTCGGCGAGTCGGCCGACGGTGCGGTGCGTCAAAGCGCCGCCAACGTAGCCGGCATCACGGATCAGTTGTTCCGCGAGCTCGTCCAGTTCAGGCAGACAGTTGTCGACGGCGCGCATCGCTTGCCGGATCTCGGTGTTGGCACGGCGGGCCTCTTCCGGCGTCGCGTGTGAGGCGTTGTTGCGCCGTGCTATCTCTCGGTGCAGTGCCACCAGCGACTCGAGAACATCGAGTGGCAATGTCCGGCTCGGCCGCACCGGTCGCAAACCGATCGCTTGGAAGAGTGGACTGCGCTGGCTGCGGTCGAGCTCGATCTCGAGCGCGGCCCGGCGGTCTGGGGGTGGCTCCGGACTCAGGAGTTCTGTGATCGGGACGCCGAGCGCGCCCGCGATCGAACCCAACAAGGCGATGCGCGGCTCCCGTCGTCCATTTTCTATGAGCGAGAGCACGCTGACCGCGACACCGACCCGCGCGCTGAGCTCGCGCAGCGTGAGCCGCCGAGCCTGCCGGTAGTGGCGGATACGGCGGCCGAGCGTCGAGGGGTGGGCGGCGTCCTGCCGCCCAGCGGTGTCGGCCTGCTGGGCGGTGCCGATGTGCTCGAGCGCTGCGACCTTGAACTGTGGCATCTCTTCACCCTAGGTGAAACTTTCGCGTTTTTTTCCATGGTTCCCGGACGAACATGTCCCGTTGTATGGCGCATCGTTGAGTTCAAGCCGGGAACGCGTGCTGCCCGGACCAAGGAGGAGGGCCATGGCTACCATCGACGACGCGCTTGACGCAGCCGGCCTGAAGAACGAATCGGTGCGGGAGTACGTGCGTTACTGGGCGCAGCTCACAGGAGCGGCACGTGTCGAGGTGGTCCAGGTGTCAGACGATGCCCGGCTGGTCGAGGAGGCGCTCGCCGCGGGCGAGCTGCTGCCCGCAGGCGACGGCTTGTACTACTCGCGCAGCTACGTCAAAGACACCGCCCGCTCCGAAGCGCGCACGATTGTCGCGACCGACGATCCGGCCGACCGAGGCGTCTATAACAACTGGCACCCGGCATCGCAGATGCGTCCCTTGCTCGAAGAACGGATGCGTGGCGCTTGCGCCGGCAAGACGATGTACGTGGTGCCGTACCTGATGGCACCGCCCGGGTCGCCACTGGAACCGTATGCCGCGGGTGTGGAGCTGACGGATTGCCGAACGGTCGTCCTGCACATGATCCGGATGGCCCGGGTCGGCGTCGAACACTTCAACAACCTCGACGTGCAGGACATGTTCGTCCGCGCCGTCCATGTCACGGGAGACCTGGAGAACCTCGGGCAGGGCACGCC
>JBOGEK010000203.1:0-7105 GCA_050743645.1 Acidothermaceae bacterium | reverse complement strand
GCTCAGCGAAGAGCACGAGGTGATCGCTGGCATCTTGACCCGCCTCGACGAAGCGCTCGTCTCGATGGTCGCCGACCCCGACCAACTCGCGGTGGTGGAGGCCGAGGTCGACCGGCTCGCCGACGTGCTGCTCTCACACCTTGACTACGAAGAAGAAGAGTTGCTCGGCCCGATCGCCGCACTCGGCATTCAGATCTAGCCGTCCCGGCCGGATTGCTCGGGGCGCCAGGTTAGGTCACGTTGCGCCCGGTTGGGTGACGTTCCGCGCGGTCTACCGCGCAATTCGCAACCAACCTCGGTGCCGCCCGCCGGTTACGTGTGGATAACGAGCGCGGGCGGTCGCCGTGTGCAGCTAGTTTTCGCGTGATGGCTGTATTTCTGACACTTCAAGAGGCCGCTAGCGTCTTGTCGCGCCCTGCCGCGGCGGTCTATCGCCTCATCAGGCAAGGTGATCTGCCGGGCATCAAGATCAATGGACCGAACGGTTGGCGGCTCGATCAGGACGATGTCTACGCCTTTCGCGACACCCCGCCGGAGACGAATGATTAACGGCCTGCATTTCGGCGTTCTGGTCGCGAAAAGCGCCGACGTTCGCGCCGAGCGGCTACGCAGACTGACGGTTCTCGAGCACCTGTTCGACCCGTTGCCCGTCGACGCCGAGGTCGCCCGTAGCTACGGAATGCTGGCAGCCGCCGTAACGCGCGCGGGTCGCAAGCCGCGGGCCCGCGTCGCCGACCTCTTGATCGCCGCAACCGCTCATGCTCACCAGGCGCGCCTCTATACCCGCAACCTCGCCGATCTTCGCGGCCTCGAAACGCTCATCGAAATCGTCGCGGTCTGATCGACCGGTGCCCCACCCGGCAGGCCACCCGAGGGCCGCCCCGGTTGGGCAAGGTTGCGCCCGGTCTACCGCGTAATTCGCGACCCAACCACGGGCCGGACAAGCATGCACCGACGTATGATACGTCCGTGACGGATAGCTCAAGGCGCCCGGCGTTCTACGGTCGAGCGGCTGCGCTGCACGATTTGCACGCCCATACGACCGCGATCCGCGATTCCGGCAGGGGACGGTTGATCACGCTCGACGGGCCCCGCCAGGTCGGCAAGTCACGGCTCCTCACCGAGTTCACTGAGCGCGCCCGGCTGCCCTACCTGTATTACACGGCACCCAGCACCGAAATCCCGGCCCGACACATGCACGCATGGCCGCTTGCCGCCGTCCACTCCACAAGGCCTTTGCCGGACGCCGAAACCCGCTTCGCCCAGCCGCCGCGCAACTGGCCGGACACCTTCGAGCGGTTGGCTTCGACGTGTCGCGACGTGCCGTCGGTCGTCGTCCTCGACAATGTCGCCGCCGCACGAGCGGCCGAACCCGACGTCGATGACATCCTGCTCACCCACTGGCAACGCCACTTGCGCGGCTGCCCGGTGCTGCTCGTTGTGATCGGCCCACGGGGCGGCGCAACAGCGACGGGAAAGCCACCCACCGACTGGTACCCGATGACACTGCAGCCGCTCAATCCGGCCGAGTGTGGGCACGCGCTCGGCACCCGAACCGAGGCCGTCACCGCGTTCGATACCTACCTCATCACCGGTGGCCGGCCACGCCTGGTAGCGGGTTGTGCCGAAGTCGGCAATCCGGGCGACTACGTCCGAGCCCAGCTACTCGACGAGAACAGCGACCTGGTTGTTATGGGCGAACGCTTCGTGTCGGGCGAGCTGGCGGAGTCGGCGTCCGCCCGCCTTGTTCTCTCAACGATCGCCGCGGAGGCTGTTACGTTCACGTCGTTCTCGCGGATTGTCGCGCAGCTGCCGACCACGGGTGTCACCGCCCAAACGGCGACGACCCGGGCCTTGAAATTGCTTACCGACCAGCAAATCGTGTCAGCACATGTGCCCGTCGGAGCACCGGCGAACACGAAGTCGCGCCGGTATGCGGTTGCCGATTCTTACGTCCGTTTCTGGCATTTCTTCGTTCAGTCGCAGTTCGAGCAGATTGCGCGTGGCTGTCCTGATATCGCGATCGATGCGTTCGACGCGGCCTGGTCGCACTGGCGATCGATTGCCATCACACCCGTCGTCTACGAAAGTTTGCGGCGGCTGACCATGACGATGCCGGAATTCACCCGCGCCGAGAACGTGGGCGGTTGGTGGAACCGCGAGGGCCACGAGTACGACCTCGTCGTCAGTGCCAAAAGGGCGCAGCCCGTACTTGCCGTCGGGGGAGTCAAGTGGAGTGACGACGAAACGTTTACAGCGACCGATGAAGCGCGCCTCGATGAGGCGAGAGCGGTCGTGCCGAACGCTTCGGGTGCGAAGCGAACCGTCATTTGCCCGGCAGGGGTCGATCGCGACGTCGCCGTCGACTTGGTCATCGAGCCTGCTGATCTCCTGGCCGCCTGGTAAAGGGCAGACTACGACCATGAGCGACGAGCAGGCACCGGTCGACTCGGCGTCCGACGAACAGTCAGGCCGGACGACGTGGAGCCGCCGCATCCGAACACCGTTCCGCGACTTCCAGCACACCGAAAGCGCGAGCGCCGTCTACCTGGTGGCGGCGACCGTTGCGGCCCTCGTCTGGGTGAACGTCGACCAGCAGTCATACGACACGGCGTGGCACACCAGTTTTTCGCTCAGCCTCGGCAAGTACAGCGTCTCGACCGATCTGCGCGGCTGGGTGAACAGCGGCCTGATGACGCTGTTCTTCTTCGTCGTCGGGCTCGAAGCGCGCCGTGAGTTCGACGTCGGAGAGTTGCGCGAGCGACGCCGGGTTGCGCTGCCTGTGCTGGCAGGTATCGGTGGCATGGTGATACCGATCGTCATCTTCTTGGGGTTCAACGCAGGCACTCATGCCGCACATGGGTGGGGCGCGGCAATGTCGACGGACACGGCGTTCGCGCTCGGAATCCTGGCGCTGGTCGGGCCACGCTTTCCCGACAGGCTAAGGTCTTTCATGCTGACCGTCGTTGTCGTCGACGACCTGGTCGCCCTCGTCGTGATCGTGGTCGCGTATACGGCAGACCTCGCCGGCCTCGCGCTGGGCGTGGCGATTGCTTTGTTTGCTGGAGTTTTGATCGTTCGCGGTTTGAGGATCCGCCGGTCTTTGATCTACGTTGCGCTCGCTGCCGCAATTTGGGTAGCTCTATTCAAGTCCGGCGTCGACCCCGTCGTCGTCGGGCTCGGCATGGGCTTGCTGACCTATGCCTACCCGGCTGACCGAGCCGCACTCGAGAACGCGACTGAGGAATTCAAGCTGTTTCGTGAACAGCCGACGGCAGAATTGGCTCGCCAGGCGGGCGAAAGCGTGAAGGCTGCCGTTTCGCCGAACGCACGGTTGCAACAACTTTTCCATCCGTGGACCAGTTATCTGATAGTGCCGATCTTCGCGCTCGCGAACATCGGCATCCCGCTCAGTGGTCACTTTCTCGCCGATGCATTCACTTCCGCGGTGACTCTAGGCATCATCTGCGCGTACGTGATTGGCAAGCCCGTCGGCATCGTGACCACCTCATGGGTCGTTACCAAAGTGAGCCGCGGCCGGCTGCGGCCGCCCGTCGGTTGGGCCGCCGTGGGCGGTGCCGGCACGATCGCTGGCATCGGCTTCACGGTCTCGCTGCTCATCGCATCGCTCGCGTTCACCGGAACGCAGCTGCAGGAGGCAAAGGTCGGTGTCCTCAGCGCCGCTGTCCTCGCGTCGCTCCTTACTTGGCTTTCGTTCCGGGTCACGGAGATGCTGCCTGCGAAGGCGCGCGTCGTCGCGCTCCTCGGTCGGTCGGAGAGCATCGTCGACCTAGCTGACGCCGTCGACCCTGAGCGCGATCACCTTCGTGGTTCGGCCGAAGCAGCGGTGACGCTCGTCGAATACGGCGATCTCGAATGCCCGTATTGTGGGCAGGCCGAGCCGGTTGTGCGTGAGCTGCTCGCCGATTTTGGCGATGTGCGCTACGTGTGGCGGCACCTGCCGCTGACCGACGTCCATCCGCATGCGCAGCTTGCCGCCGAGGCGACCGAGGCTGCAGCGATGCAAGACGCATTCTGGGAAATGCACGACCTGCTGATGCAGCACCAGAACGCCCTGAGGCCGCGGGATCTGATCGGCTATGCTGCCGCGCTCGGTCTCGACGTCGATCGCTTCACCGACGATCTCAAGCACCACGCTGGTGCGGCCCGCGTCGAAAGTGACGTCGACAGCGCCGACCTCTCGGGCGTGACGGGCACTCCGACCTTTTTCGTGAATGGACGGCGCCACCACGGCGCGTTCGACATCGATTCGCTTACTGCGGCGGTGCGCTCGGCCCGGGCGCGTGCCGCGATCGTGTCGTAGTGCTCCTATGTTCGGGCGCTCCGGGGCCCGCGGCTGGCAGACATTGCGGTCTGACTGGCGCGCCGTGCTTCTGCGCGCCGCGCGTCCGTCTCCCGCGTGTCCGCGCGTCCGCACCTTGCGCCTCGTGCGTCCGCACCTTGCGCCTCGTGCGTCCGAACCCCGCGCCTCGGCGCGTCGGCGGGATTTTGCCGGCGAGATGGGGAAACATCGATGAACAGACGTGAGGCCCCTCTATGTATGAGATAGAGGGGCCTCACTGAATCGGCGTTACCGCCGACCCGGTCAACCGAAACTTGGCATCAGCTGCGACTCGACCGCCTTTGCTCGCTCGCCCTCAAAGTTGCCCTCGAAGCCTTGCGATCTCCAGTTTCTGAGCCTCAATCCGAAAAACGTCTCGATTGGTTCGGCCTGCGAGCCCGAAGTGGCCCTGACTTTCGCCAGTTTCACCTGGATTCTCGATTGCCTCTCCGCCCGATGGCCTCCCGGCTTGCTGTCGCCGCGTTCGGTGACGTGGGAGATTTCTAGCGAGGTTGAGAAGCCCTGACAAGTCCTATTGCCAAAGAAGTTTCAAGATCTTTTACAGTCCACAGATTGGCGCAGGTTATCCCCCGCGAAGGCTGGTTCGTCCACCGGTTGTGCACCGGGTGATCCACAGCCGGGGCACAACCGTCACGGTTGAGGCAGCCGCCAGATTTGCACGCTTGGCCCGTCGCCGGGCAGCGTGACCGAGTCGTCGGCGGCTGAGACCGCCAGCTTTTCGCCACCATAGAGATTTTCGGCATCTCCGGGCAGTTCGAGCGATCCGGCGTCCAGCTTGACGTCGTTGCCGGATGCGCGCGCAAGGTGTACGAGAACGCGCTCGGTCGACGTCTCCCGCAGGTAGGCGAGCGAGTCGCCCGACGCGTGCACCCAGCGCAGCCCGCCGCGGCGCAGGGCAGGCGTGGCGGTTCGTAAGGCCGCGAGCCGGCGATACGCGTCGAGCGTCGTTGCGTCGAACTTTTCAGGGTGTTGCCAGGGGAACGGACGACGGCCGTTCTCGCCGTTGTCGCCTTCGAGGCCGATCTCGTCACCTGCGTAGGTCATGGGGACTCCGACAGACGTGAAAAGCAGCGCGGCCGCAACCTCGACGCGGGCAGGATCGCCTACCACCGTGCGAATCCGAGCGGTGTCGTGTGAGCCGATCAGGTTCAGGTTGTGCGAGGCGATCGACCAGGGCACCGATGCCGACACGGCACGCATGGTCGCCATCACGTCTTCGCCCGACCATGACGGCACGGCAGCCGGTACGCCGAGAAAATGGTGCAGCGCGGGTTGGCGGGTTAACCAAGCCCACACCGGTCGGGTGAAACCGGCGCAGTTCATCGTCGCCTGCCAGCCATCACCCGGCAGGTCGTTCGTCGCGTCGTGCGTGTGCTCGGCGACCAGGAACGCTTCCGGATTTACCTGCGCCATCGTTGCCCGTACCGAGCGCGCGACGGCTGCAGCGTAGTCGTCGTCGCGGTAGCGACCGGTCATGTTAGCGACGTCGATTCGCCAACCGTCGAGGCAGTACGGCGGCCGAAGCCATTTTGCGACGACTGATTCCGGGCCGGCGAACATCCGGCGCGCAAGCTCGGCCGACCCGTAGTTCAGCTTGGGCAAGCTCGCGACGCCCAGCCAAGAGACGTAATCGTCTGGATGCTCACGCCAGTAGTAGAAATCGGCCTCTGCGCTCTCTCGATTGTGACGAGCTTGCTGATGCCATTCGTGCCCGTCGCCCGTGTGGTTCGTCGTCAGGTCACCCATCAATCGCATACCGCGTTGGTGGATGGCGTGCGAGAGTTCGGCCAGCGCGGCATCACCGCCGAGCAGCGGGTCAACGTAGTCGAATGTCGTGGCGTCGTAGCGATGGCTCGACTTGGCGGGAAAGAACGGCGTCAGATAGATCGTATTCATGCCGAGGTCGGCGATGTAGTCGAGCTTTTGCCTTATTCCAGCGAGGTCTCCGCCGTAGAATTGTCTTGACCTGGTCGCGAGGTCTTCGATGACAGGAGCGTCCCAGTCGGCAGCGATCGCCCAGCCGGGCGGCGTTGCCGATTCTCCCGCGCGGGCGAACCGGTCAGGAAAGATCTGGTAGACCATCGCATCGCGTGCCCACGCAGGCGGCGCCCCGAAAGTCGTGAGTCTGAAATCGCACGTGTCGGTGACGTCGTGGCGGTGCACGCCCGCGCCGTTCAACCACAGGTAGCCACGCTCGCCACGATCAAGTAAGAACCTGTAGCGGACGACGGGGTTGTGCGCCTCGATAGTCGCGCGCCACCAGCTAGTCGTCCCGTTGCTCCGGTCGACGATCGCCGGGGTGTGGGCGGGCTCGCCGTCGACGATGCTCCGCACATGTACGGCCGTTACCCCCGAGCTATGCGGAACCCGGGCGAAGACCGTAACCTTCTCGCCCAGCGCGGGGTAAGGGTTGGTCACATAAAGACTCGAACCGTCATGGTGGGCTTGGTCGAGCAGTCGGGGTTGGTCGACGAAGCACACGCGGAGTCAGCCTTTCACTGAGCCTTGAGTGAGGCCGGAGACGACGTACCGCTGCAGGAACTGGAACAGCAGCACAACCGGTACTGCAGCAATCAACGCGCCGGCAGCGAATGGTCCCCAGTGCTTACCGAACTGGTTGCTGACGAACTGGTACAGCCCGACAGCAAGAGTCCAGTGATTGTTGCCCTTGAGAAGCGCGCTCGAGATGACGAAATCGTTGAGTGTGCCGATGAACGACAGCAGGAAGACGACCGCCAGAAT
>JBOGEK010000202.1:0-5415 GCA_050743645.1 Acidothermaceae bacterium | reverse complement strand
CGAGCTGGCCGAACGCCATGCCCGACATGCTGGTGGCCACCGGGTCGAAGTTGGCGCGGTCGGTGGGTGACATTTGCGGCCAGCCGTGGTTGGTGCCCCAACACGCGAGGATGCCGAAGCCGATCGTCGATGCGACCAACGCGAGCAGGGTCCAGCCGGTCGAACGCACCGAGAAAAGCTTGGTCCACTCCGAGTGCATGGCTCGCGCCAGCGTGCTGCCAGTGGCCGTGCCGCCGTCAACCGAATGCCTGGACGACGTCACGGTTGCGGTTTGCGCGCTCACTGCGGTACCTCCGAGGTTGCGGCTGCCGATAGGTCGGACGTCGATGGCGCGCCCGAAGGTGCGTGATATTCGACGCTGTCGCGGGTGAGTTCCATGAAGGCCTCTTCGAGCGACGCTCTTTCTTGGAACAGCTCGTGAATCGTGATGGCGTTTGCCGCGGCTAGATCGCCAACTTCTTCACACGTGATGCCGCGCAGTTCGAGGTAGCCCTCGACGGTCAAGGTCTCGATGCCCTTGGCTTGCATGAGCGCCGCGAGTTGGTCTTGCTGGGGCGATCGCGCCCGGACGTGGTTCGTAGATCCGCCCGCGATGAACTCGGCGGTGCTGACGTCGGCGATCAGCCTGCCGCGCCCGATGACCACGAGGTGGTCGGCGGTCAGCGCCATCTCGCTCATCAGGTGACTCGACACGAAAACCGTGCGGCCCTCGGAGGCAAGCGCCTTCATGAAGTTACGGATCCACAAGATGCCCTCGGGGTCGAGGCCGTTGACCGGCTCGTCGAACAGCAACACCCGTGGATCGCCGAGCATCGTGCCGGCGATACCCAGCCGTTGCGACATACCGAGTGAGAACCCCTTAATGCGCCGCTTGGCCACCGATTGCAGGCCGACCAGCTCGAGAACTTCGTCGACGCGGCGGGCCGGGATGCCATTGCTCTGCGCCATGGCCAGCAGGTGAGTGCGCGCGCTCCGGCCGCCATTCACGTCTTTCGCATCGAGTAGCGCGCCGACTTCGCTCATCGGGCTTTTCGTGTGAACGTAGGTGTGGCCGTCGACGAGCGCGGTGCCGGCCGTCGGGCGGTCGAGACCCAAGATCATGCGCATCGTGGTCGATTTGCCGGCGCCGTTCGGCCCGAGAAATCCCGTCACGACGCCCGGGGGCACATCGAAGCTCAAATTATCGACGGCTAGCGTCTCGCCGAACCGTTTCGTGAGGCCCCGTACCTCGATCATCGCCGCTCCTCATCGTGACATCTCATGCGGGCAATCCCCCACCGTAACGTCAGAGCCGTGCCGTTTGGTTGCAATAACAAGTTGCACGAACAACAGCTGTGCCTCGACCGGCCAGGTCTGTTCTCCTAACTCCGCAATGGCGCTACCGTGTCGGCGTCCCGTCTTCGAAGGAGCCCTCGATGAGCGACCCGAACAACCCTGTCGCCTACCCGCCGCCGCCGGCCGACGGCGGTGCGTATTCGCCGATGGCTCCAGTGGGCCCGCAGTACGCGCAGCCGATGGGCCCCGTCGGGCCCGCGCCGAAGCCGGTCGCCAACGCGGCGATGCTCATGCTCGTGAGTGCGGCACTCGGCCTCATCGGGGTGATCGTCTTGTACGCGAGCAAGAGCAGCCTGCGCACCGCCATCCTGAAAAAGAACCCGAGCTACGACCCAACGAAGCTCAACACCGCGGTCAACGCCGCGCTCGTCGTAGCGACCGTGTTCGCCGTCATCTTCATCGTGCTCTACGTCTGGTTGTCGCGGCAGCTGCTGAAGGGCAAGAACTGGGCCCGCATCGTCACCTGGATCATTACGGCGCTGGGAGTGTTGAGCGCGCTGACTTCGCTGGCCAACCCCACGGCCGCCCTGACTCGGGTCTTCGATCTCATCGCCGGTGTGATCGACATCGCCATCATCGTGCTGCTCCTCCAGAAGCCGAGCAACGCGTTCTTCCGGCGCGTCCGCTGACGCACGCGGCGCTCGCCACTAGCCACGAACTCAGCCGATAGATTTGTCGGCGCGCCGCGTCCCGGCGTCCGTGCCGCGAGAAAGGCGAGTCGTGTCTGGGGCTGACCTTGGTCGTGTGCTCGCGGTGAGCCCACATCTCGATGACGCAGTGCTCAGCGTCGGCGCCTTTCTTGCTGAACACCCGGGTTCCGTCGTGATGACGGTATTCGCCGGAATTCCCAGCCAGTACGACGAACTCACCGAGTGGGACGCCGATAGCGGGTTCAAGCCCGGCGACGATGTCGTAGCGCTTCGCCGTGAAGAGGACCGACGCGCGACGGCACACCTTGGCGCGAGGTCACAGTGGCTCGACTTCGTTGACGACCAGTACGTCGAGACTCGGCCGAGCGCCGAAGAAATCGCTGCGGCGATTCGCACCGAATTGAAAAGCCTCGACATCGATACCCTCGCGATGCCGCTTGGCTGCGGGCACGACGACCATGCGCGCACCCACGAGGCGTGTGCCCTGCTACTCATGAACGATTTCGACCAGCTGTCGCACTGGGTAGCCTGGGCCGACATTCCGTACCGGCAAAGACATCCCGAGATGTACGCCACTCGCGTCGCGAGCCTGCAGACTAAGGGCTTTCAGCTAGCCGAATTCACGGTCGAGCACAGCGAAGCGAAACGGCTGGCGATTGCCGAATACCCCTCCCAGGTTCGGGCGCTCGGTGGCGAGAACATGGACGACGCAGAGCGCGCCGAGCAGTTGTACGTGATCACCCGCGAATAGGGCGATGACACGTCGACGATTCAGGTCGCAACCTGGTTGTGGATCGTCGAGTACAGCCCGAACAACACGATGCCTACAGCACCGATCGTCACGACGACCACCGGTATTCGCAGGCCCTCGCGGTGCCTGATGAAGCGCGGAAACACGGCTACCACAATCAGTTGCGACAGCCATAGCGCGACCAGCGACGGCTTTAGCAGGTCGTCGTAAAAGCGATCTGGATTGATGAGGCTGAGCGGGCCCGCGATAATGAGTGGCACAGCAACGACTTTCGCTGCGGTTCGCAGGCTGACTCCGCGCACCGCGTGCAACAAGCGCGTGACGGCAAGGTATTCGACCAGCATCACCCCAACGACGCTTGCCGCGATGCCGAGGCCGATCGAAACAGCCGCACTGTGGCCCACGTACACGCCGACAAGTGACATACCGGGAATTTCCGCGTGCGTAAAAGCCGGGTTGGCCGCTAACGGAAAGATCGACGCGACGATCGCCAGCGCCGCCAGTGCGTAGGCGAGAACAATGCCGCGTCGCATCGTCTGCCTGGGTCGACGCACCTCACCGCCGAAGAACAGCGGAAGGCTGCCACAGACGAAGAACAGCGCAGTGTTTCCTGAAGCCGTGGCGATGCTGCCGACGTCCGTTGTTGTGGTGAAGGACGACAACGGATGCGCGTGGCTGATGGCAACCGTGGCCAGCATTGCGACGAGTGCGACCTGACCGAATGCCAGCACGCAAAGTGCCGGGGCGACCAATGCCCTGCCTCCGAGCACGATGCCGGCAAGTACCACGGGGATAGCGATTTCGAGTAATGGCCGGTAGGGCCGGGCACCGGGAAGGGTCGTTGGAATGACGTCGTACACGATGTACTCGGTCGTGTAGAGCAGGTAGAGCAGGTAGCTGACGGTCCAGACCGAGGCTTGCACAAGCGCGACTCGTCGTCCGGCCGCTGCTTCGACGAAAGCGAAGAGACCGCCCGACGACTGGATGTCACGCGCGTATCGCAGCCAAATCATCAGCGGTAGCGCGAAAACGACGGCACCGAGCACCCCGACAAGGCCGGCAGAACCCGCGACGTCGTCGACCACCGAGGGCGCGTACAGCGCGGCGAGCGCGAGCGGGCCTCCCGTCGAGACGATCGCTAACGCGACGAAGGTGCCGGCGCCGAGCCATCGCTGGGGCGAACCCCCAGTGCGCTCGGCACCGCCACCTTGCCCGCCGTCACCGGGAAAATTCTGGAGGCTCCCGACGGCGTTACCGGCGAGAGTCACCTTTGACAGTCACCGTTCGACGAACTCGTCACCACGTCGACAGCTTTCAGGGCCTGCGTTACGACCTGCATGTCGACCCGGCTCACGACCGGGCTTACGACCCGGCTTACGACCAGGCTTACGACCATGCGCCTGCGCCACCCGAACCGCTCGACGCCGGGCTGGACCCTGCGCTGGAAGTGATCGCAGTTCCCGACGGCGTGACGACCCACCACAATCCACCGCTCAGGTTTTTGCCTTGGCCATTGGCCTGGCCCGCGCTCTTGTCCTGGGCGAAGTAGTACAGCGGGTGGCCGTTGTAGGTGACCTGAGTTGTGCCGTCGCCGCGCTTCGTGGTGCCGAGCATTGCCGACTGCGCTTGACCGCTTGCCTGGGCCGCCCCGGTCGTGATCAGCGGCGGCCAGAAACTCGCACAGCTACCGGTGCACGTCGACGTCGTCCCGGTGTCGGCAGCAAAGAGGTAAAGCGTCCGGCCCGCCGCATCGGTGAGGTACGCACCGAGCGGACCGGTTTTCACGCTCACGGTTACCGCCGACGTAGATCCGGCTGGGGCGCTGCTCGCACCGCCACCCCCACCACCGGCGGCGGTGCCAGTCGTCGAAGATTTGCTGCTGCACGCACTCACCAGCAGCAGGGTTGTCGCCGATGCGACCACAACCCGAGTGATCCAGTGCCGCGCCATTGACTGCATGTCGATGCTCCCTACCGGCGAATTGATGCGTCCGGTAGGCACTACGCGACGACCCTGGAGAGCGGTTCAACAGCTCCGCTGGAAAACCTCTGCTTTGACGGTCGCGCCCATCTCGTAAGGTATTGACCGGAGTCTGATCCACGCGCTCGTCGGTGCCTGCACCAGCCGAAGGTCACCCGACCAGCACCGCGAGAACCGCACGCCCGCCCGCCAAATTTGGTCGGCGGTCGTGACGACGGTCATCGAGGTCCAGCCGTGTTGGTGGGCGAGCAAAGTCGCCTCGCGAGCCTCGCCCTGAGTCGTCATGGGATCAGGATTGAAACAGATGATTTGCGATGCTCCGACCGCGAAATGAGGGCAGTGTTTGTGGCCCGCTACCGAGACGAGTAGCGCCGCGCCGGGGTACTCGCGCACCAGCTTCAGGGCGGCGTTCAACCGGAGGTCGTACGTGCCTCCGCCCAACACCACGAAGGCATCGGTCGGCCCAGCGGCAGCAGAAGTCGGGACGACGAAAAGCCGGACGTCGATTACGGCGACCGCCGCGATGACAACCGCGACCAGCGCCGCCACGATGCGATGTCGGCGGACGAGCCGGACCAACCGGCGTGCCACCGAAGCGGTGGCTGACGTCTCTTTCTGTAACAAGCCTGACGTCATTCGCGGCCCGGCGTCGAATCGTCGGATGCGCCACCCTCGTGCCGGCCTTGTGGCTCATGGAGT
>JBOGEK010000201.1:0-2752 GCA_050743645.1 Acidothermaceae bacterium | reverse complement strand
GCGGTAGACCGCGTCAAACGTCAGCATGCTCGGTGAGGGCGGGTTAGGCGCCGTGGAGCAGTAGGTCGCGCAGGTCTTCCTCGACCTCGGCAGCCGCCACGAACAGCAGCTCGTCGCCACCCTCCAGCGGGTCGTCGCCGCTGGGTACGAGCACCCGCCCATCACGCAGAATCGCCACCAGCACGGTGTCGGTCGGCCAGGGCACCGAGGCGACGCGGTGGCCGATGAAGGGCGCGTTGGGGGGCAGGGTCCATTCGACGAGGTTGGCCTGGCCCTGCCGAAACGTCATCAGCCGCACCAGGTCACCGACGCTGACAGCCTCTTCGACGAGCGCCGACAGCAAACGCGGAGTCGAGACCGCGACGTCAACGCCCCACGACTCCTCGAAGAGCCATTCGTTCACCGGGTCGTTCACGCGCGCCACCACGCGCGGCACGCCGTATTCGGTCTTGGCCAGCAACGAAACCACCAGGTTCACCTTGTCGTCGCCGGTGGCGGCTACCGCCACTTGGCAGCGGTCGAGGCCGAGTTCGTCGAGGCTGGCGATTTCGCACGCATCGGCGAGCACCCATTCGGCGCCGGGGATCGCGTCGGTGTCGATGGCATGGCTGTCTTTGTCGATGAGCAGCACCTCGTGGCCGTTCTCGACGAGTTCTGCGGCGATCGAACGGCCGACCGCACCGGCTCCGGCGATGGCGACGCGCATCAGTCCTGCTCCTCCGGTGCCGTCGCGAGCGTCGCGATCGCCGTTTCGAGATTCTGGTCGGCCGAGACCACGTGCAGCAGGTCGCCTTCTTGCACGATCGTGTCGGCCTGGGGGAGCAGCCCCTCGCCGAAACGGGTCAAGAAAGCAACGCGGACGCCGCCGGCCGCCTCGACCTCGGAAACCCGGTGTCCGATCCACGACGCGTCAACGTGCACCTCGGCCAGCTGGATCGTGCCGGTCGGATCGCGCCACAGGGTTTGTGCGCCCGATTTGAGCACTCGGCGCAGCATCTGGTCGGCGGTCCATTTCACGGTGGCGACGGTCGGGATCCCAAGCCGCTGGTAGATCTCGGCCCGCCGGATGTCATAGATGCGGGCGACGACGTTTTCGATGCCAAAGGTCTCGCGGGCCACCCGGGCGGCGATGATGTTGGAGTTGTCGCCGCTGCTGACGGCGGCGAAAGCATCGGCATCCCTGATGCCGGATTCTTCGAGCACAGACCGGTGCAGGCCCATCCCGTGCACCTTGCGGCCGCGAAAGTCGGGCCGTAGCCGACGGAAGGCGCGCGCTTCCATGTCGATGATCGCCACCGAGTGACCTAGCTCGTCGAGGCCGTCGGCAAGGGTCGAGCCGACCCGGCCGCAGCCCATGATCACAACGTGCACGGCGGTCTCTTTCGCTTCCCTCGGGCTCGGCTTGCCGGTCGGCGGCTCGCTGGGTGGAACTTTTATCGATCTGCCGAACGGTACACGGTGGCGCGCAGGCCGTGGGTCGTGGCGTCTGCGCGGTGCAGGGCACCACATCACCTAGCATCTGTCCGTGTCCATCGCCTCCGGCGCGCTGAAGCGGTTCTTCCTCGGCCGCGCTCTGCGCAGTGATCGTCTCGGCGACACCTTGCTTCCGAAGCGCATTGCGCTCCCGGTTTTTGCCAGCGACGCGCTCTCCTCGGTCGCGTACGCGACCGAGGAGATCCTGCTCGTGCTGTCGGCCGGCGGCCTGGCGCTGATCCACTTCACCTGGTACGCCGCCGCAGGCGTGGCCTTCTTGATGCTCGTCGTCGTCGCCTCGTACCGGCAAAACGTGTATGCGTACCCGAGCGGTGGGGGCGACTACGAGGTTGCGACGACGAACCTCGGCGCGCGCGCAGGAGTCACCGTCGCGTGTGCCCTGATGGTCGACTACGTGCTCACGGTTGCTGTCTCGGTGAGTTCAGGTGTTGCCAACATCGCCTCGGCAATCCCGTCGCTGCAGGCTCACGTCGTGGTGACGGCCGTCGTCCTCGTGTTGGTCATCATGTTGCTCAACCTGCGCGGAGTGCGCGAGTCGGGCACGGCGTTCGCCGTCCCGACGTACGCGTTCATCGGGGGGATCGCGGTGCTCATCGCGATCGGTCTCACGAAGCTGGCCAGCGGGCATCACATCACCGCCGAGAGCGCGCATCTGCACTACCACGCCTCATCCAGTTACACCGGATTTGCGCTGGTGTTCCTACTGTTGCGCTCTTTCGCTTCCGGCTGTACGGCACTGACCGGTGTCGAGGCGATCAGCAACGGCGTGCCGGCCTTCCAAAAGCCGAAGAGCAAGAATGCGGCGACGACGCTCGCGTTGCTCGGGGGCATCGCGGTGAGCATGTTCGCCGCGATCACCGCGTTCGCCATCATCGGGCACGTTCACGTGGCCAACGACCCGACGGCGCTGGGCTTGGCGCAGGGCGCGCACACGAGGACGGTGATCGCCCAGGTCGGCGCGTCCATCTTCGGCAGCGACCATGCGATCGGCTTTTTCTACCTGCAGTTCACCACCGCGCTGATCCTCGTGCTCGCCGCGAACACTGCATTCAACGGCTTTCCCGTGCTGGCTTCGATCCTCGCCCGCGACGGCTATTTGCCGCGCCAGTTGCATTCGCGCGGCGACCGGTTGGCGTTCAGCAACGGCATCCTTTTGCTGGCCGGCTTCGCGATCTTGTTGATCGTGCTGTTCTCCGCGTCGCCGACGCGACTGATCCAGCTCTACATCGTCGGTGTGTTCGTATCGTTCGTGAACAGC
>JBOGEK010000200.1:0-31692 GCA_050743645.1 Acidothermaceae bacterium | reverse complement strand
GGTGGCACTGCCCAAAGAGGAGTCCGGGAGGGTCGCGGTGGATCTACTGCTCGCGCTTCTTCGGGATCAGGAACCACCGACGCATCGACTGCCGACGCAACTGATCGTGCGGGGGTCGACCGGCCCGCGTCGCCGCCATTGACCGACCCGTACAACACATCACCACCCAACACCGCATTCATCATTCTTTCTAGGAGACCGTCGATGACGTATTCCGTAAGAAGGCCTCGTGGCCGGACGCTTCGCGGCGTCGCTGTAGTCGCCGCGTGCGCCGCCGTCACGTTGACCGCATGTTCGTCGCCGAGCACGGGCAAGTCATCAAGCGGCGGGACGACGACGCCGCCGGCCGTCAGCGGTTCTGGCGGCGCCGGAACATCACCATCGACGGCGCCCGGTGGATCCGTTGCCGGCTCGACAGGCGCGTTACCTGCCAAACCGTCGAAGCCGGTGACCATCAACATTCTCGACGTAGCAGGCAACTTGCAGCTCACCAAGGGCATGATCGACGACTTCGTGGCCGCACATCCGGATGTCATTGCGCATGTCACGACAACCACCGGCACGGCGCCTTCGCTGGCGGGCAAGATCAAGGCTCAGCAGGCGGCGGGTACCGGTGACGGCGCCATCGACCTGGTACTGACGGGCACCGACGGTCTGGCGGCGGGGATCGACCAGAACCTATGGGTCAAGATGAGCCCCGACTACGACGCGCAATTCCCGAACCTGATGGACAACTACCTGGCGCCTGCTGCTGATATGCAGAAACTCGCTCAGGGCTATGGCATCGCGCTCGTCTACTACCCGTCCGGTCCGCTGCTGGAGTACAACGCAAAGAACGTCCCCACTCCACCGGCAACGCCGCAGGCCCTGCTCGACTGGGCGAAGGCTCACCCCGGCAAGTTCGAGTACGCCAACCCAGCGAACTCGGGCCCCGGCCGCACGTTCCTGATGAGCCTGCCTTACCTGTTGGGCGACTCGGATCCGAGCGATCCGACAAATGGTTGGGCCAAGACGTGGGCCTATCTCAAGCAGCTTGGTCAGTACACCGCGCCTTATGCGACCGGCACGACAGCGACGATGACCGACCTCGCCAAGGGCACCGTCGACATGGTGATGACGACGACTGGTTGGTACATCAACCCGCGGGCGCTCGGAACAGTTCCGCAGAGCGAGTCGGTGAGCCATTTCGACAACATGACCTGGGTATCCGACGCTCAGTACGCGGTGATTCCGAAGGGCGTGTCGCAAGACGTGCTCACTGCGGACACCCAGTTGATCGAGTTCATGTTGCAGCCGAAAGAGCAGGCGCAGGCCTACGACACCGGCTACTTCTACCCTGGCCCGGCAGTGAAGGGCGTGACATTGTCGATGGCGCCACAGAAGAGCCAGGACGTGATTGCCAAGTACGGCGACAAGGACTTCGACACCTGGATCTCGCAATTCCCGGTCAAGACCTCGCTTGCCGCTGACGACCAGGTGAAGGCTTTCGACATCTGGACACGTGACATCGGTAACGCTAAAAAGTGACGACGCCGAGACAGTAGGACTGAGGAAAATGGCACCCACCCAGCACTTCCGCGAGCTGGCTCTCCATCGGATCTCGCGATCGTTCGGCGCACATGCGGCGCTGCGCGAGCTCGAGATCACCATTGCCGGAGGTGAGTTCGTTGCCCTGCTCGGACCATCAGGATGTGGCAAGTCGACCGCGCTTAACTGCCTCGCCGGGTTGCTGCCTTTGACAGGCGGCTACATCGAGCAGGACGGCAAGCGGATTGACGTGCTACCGCCGGAGCGGCGCGGGTTCGGCATGGTTTTCCAGAATTACGCGCTGTTCCCGCACATGTCGGTCGAACGCAACGTCGCGTTCGGGCTACGGATGCGCAAGGTCAACAGGCAGGAAACCAAGAAGCGGGTGGCACAGGCATTGAGCTTGGTCCAGCTGGGGGACCAGGCCAAGAAGTTCCCGGCTCAGCTGTCGGGCGGGCAGCAACAGCGGGTGGCCATCGCGCGTGCCGTGGCGCTTGAACCATCCGTGGTGTTGATGGACGAGCCGCTTTCGAACCTCGACGCGAAACTGCGCATCGAGATGCGAGGCGAAATTCGTCGGCTTCACCAGACCCTGGGCTTGACCACGGTGTATGTCACGCATGACCAGGAAGAGGCGCTCTCCCTCGCGGATCGCATCGTGGTGCTCCGCGAGGGAGTGGTGCAACAAATCGGCACGCCTGAGCAGGTATACGCCGCGCCGTCCAACCAATACGTCGCGTCGTTCATGGGTTTTCGCACGATGCTCGATGCCACTGCAGTGGGTGGCACCGACATGCTTCAGCTCGAGGTCGCGGGTGCCCGGCTCGCGGGAACGAACGCAGGCGCGCAGCGCACACCAGGCACCGGCCCCGTCGTTGCCGCGATCAGGCCGGACGACGTGGAGGTCGCGGCCGAAGGCGTCGAGGCTGTGATCGAAATCGTCGAATATCACGGCCGGCAACTCGCGGCACAGGCTCGACTAGTAGACGGGCAGGTCATTCACCTGAAGTCGCTTGAACGGCTGGCGCCCGGCGATTCGGTTCGGCTCGCTGTACCACCGGATCGGGTGCTGGTGTATCCGTCGACGGGGTTGCCGGCTGACCAGGTTGCATTGACGCACGAAGAACGCGTCGACGTGGCGGCGCCCTCGTGACCGCGGTTGTTTCTTCCGGAAGCACTCCGGCAGGTGGCACGTCGTCCGGCCCGGCGCCTTCGGCCCAGGCACGCCCGAGCCTGCGGCACCGCCTTGCCGAGCGGGGTGTCGATCGAACCCTGCTGTTGTTGGTCCCAGCGGTTGTCGTGCTCGGAGCGCTGTTTTGCTACCCGTTCATCTACGGTCTTGGGCTGAGTTTGCAACCGCTAAAAGGCGGTGGCATGTTCGCCGACTATCACCGATTCTTCTCCGACCCGTTTTTCCGCGACACGACATGGATCACGCTGAAGCTCGGCTTGCCCGCAGCGTTGATCAACGTGCTAGCGTCAATTCCCGTTGCCTACAAGCTGCGCCGGCCGTTCCGCGGAAAGCGCACGTTGACTGCGATTCTCGTGGTGCCCATCACATTGGGCACGGTGCTGACCGCCGAAGGCCTCCTCGATTTTTTGGGGACGTCGGGCTGGTTCAACCGGGTGCTGATAAACGCGCACATCATTCACCAGCCGCTGACGCTGGTGCACAACTACTGGGGCGTATTGGCCTCGCTCATCGTCACCGGGTTTCCATTCGCGTTCCTGCTGACGCTGTCGTACTTGAGCGGCATCGACCCGAGTCTCGAGCAAGCAGCCGCGACGCTGGGCGCCGATTGGAAGGCACGGGTTCGCCACATCACGTTGCCGCTGCTTGCTCCGGGGCTCGCGATCACGTTCTGCCTTTCGTTCGTGCTCGCGTTCTCCGTGTTTCCATCGGCTCAGCTGGTCGGTGACCCCACGGGCACCACCCACGTGATGTCGGTCGAGGCCTACCGGCAAGCGTTCGAGCAATACGACTTCCCGATGGGTTCGGCGATTGCCATGGTCATGGCGGCCGTCATGCTCATCGTCGTGAGCATCGCGATGGCCGGGCGCACGTTGTTCTACCGAGGTGCTACCGGAGGCAAGGGATGACCGCGCACGTTCTTTCGGGCCCAGACGTCGCGCCCGGCGACGACCGACCGAGCGCGCCGGCGCCACGGCGTCCGATATTTTCTCCGACGAACTGGCTGGTCTGGGGCGTACTCGCCTTCTTCTTCGTTTGCCTGCTGGGCGTCATCGGCATGGTCGTGCTCGATGCGTTCGGCACCTCGTGGTTCACGTCGTGGTTTCCGCAGAGCTACACCACGCACTGGTTCGGCGATGCGTGGAGCGAGTTCGGGCTCGGTCACGTGCTGTACACGACGTTTCAGGTGGCCATCACGGTGGTCGTCGTCTCGGCCGTCGTGGGAGTGCCTGCTGCGTACGCCCTGGCCCGGCGGACTTTCCCAGGCAAGAAGCTCGTGATGCTGCTGTTCGTGCTGCCGATCCTCGTGCCGCCGATGACGTACGGAATTTCGCTAGCGACCCTGCTTTACAAGTTGCATCTCGCGCCGAGTTTGAAGGGCGTGATTCTGGCGAACTTGGTGCCCTGCGTGCCATTCGTCATCTTGACGATGACCCCATTCATCGAGCAGATCGACCCCAAAATCGAAGCGGCCGCCCGGATGTGCGGCGCGTCAACGCGCGCGATGTTGCTGCGGGTCCTCACGCCGTTGCTGGTTCCCGGCATCCTGGCGGCGTCGATTCTGGTGCTCGTGCGAACGATCGGTATGTTCGAGCTGACGTTCCTCACCGCCGGCCCGACTTCTCAGACGCTCGTCGTGGCCCTGTACAACTCGGTGTTCTCCGCAGGTATCCGAACGCAGCAGTCGATCGATGCCATGGCGGTCATCTACACCGGGTCGATGCTGGTCCTGCTCCTGATCGCCCTGAGGTTCGTGAACCCGACACAGTTGGTAACCCGAATGAAGGAGCCGACGTAGCGACGCTCACGAACGTAGGCTCAGTACCGAATCGATCAACCCGAAGGACCATCGTGCCTCTGCACCCCGACCGACTCTTTCCCGCCGATCCGACTACCAGGGCGGTCGCCCGCGAGTTGTACGAGCAGGTCCGGGGATTGCCACTGATCTGCCCGCACGGGCACGTCGCTGCATCGTTGCTCGCCGAGAATGCGCAGCTGCCCGACCCGGTCGCGTTGCTGGTCGCCCCGGATCACTACCTCACCCGCATGTTGAACAGCCAGGGAATCGAGCCGTCGGCGGTGGGCGCCCCGCGGCGTGACGGCGTACCGGTGGCGGAGCCGCGTGATGCCTGGCGCACCTTCTGTGCGCATTGGTATCTCTTTCGCGGCACACCGAGCAGGCTCTGGCTCGAACAGGCACTCGAAGGGGTTTTCGGCGTCCGATCTGATTTGGGGCCCGACACCGCCGACGAGGTGTTCGACGCAATCTCGGAGAAGCTGGCGACACCGCAGTTTCGACCGCGCGCGTTGTTCGATTCGTTCAATATCGAGATCTTGGCGACGACGGATTCGCCGTTGGACACTCTCGAAAGCCATGCCCGGTTGGCAGACGAGGGATATCGCGGCCGGGTCGTTCCGACATTTCGGCCCGACGACGTCATTGACCCTGATCGGCCGGGCTGGGCAGACAACGTCGAGCGTCTGGGCAAGGTTGCGGGTCAACAGATTTCCAACTACGCCGACTATTTGACGGCGCTCAAGATACGGCGCTCGGCGTTTCGGGCGGCGGGCGCGACGGCCACCGACCACGGACATCCGACCGCAGCAACGGCCGATCTCGACCAGGCCGAGGCGTCACGGCTGTTCGACCGGCTGCGGGCCGGGCGAGCAGAGCCCGGCGATGCCGAGCTCTTCCGGGCGCAAATGCTTACCGAGTCGGCAGCGATGTCGGTCGACGACGGATTGGTGATGCAATTGCATCCGGGATCGGTGCGCGACCATGTGCGGCCGCTGTTCGAACGGTACGGTCGCGATGCGGGCGGCGATATTCCGGCAGCTACTGAATATGTGCAAGCGCTGCGGCCGATGCTCGACCGATTCGGTAGCGAGCCGAAGTTCCGGCTGGTGCTGTTCACCCTCGACGAGTCGGCCTATTCGCGCGAGCTGGCTCCGCTCGCCGGCGTTTATCCTGCGGTGTTCCTCGGACCGCCGTGGTGGTTCTTCGACAGCGCCGAGGGGATCCGGCGCTTTCGAGAGCTCACCACCGAGACAGCGGGTTTGTACAACACCGTTGGATTCAACGACGACACCCGGGCGCTGGCGTCGATTCCCGTACGACACGACGTTGCGCGGCGGCTGGATTGCGCATTCCTCGCGCAGCTGGTTGCCGAACATCGGCTGCCGATCGATGAAGCCCAGGCGACTGCGGCCGACCTTGCCTACCATCTGCCGAGGCGTGGATATCGGCTCGACGACGAGGCTCATGACCGGGCGGCCCGAGGCGCCGTCGCATGAACGAATCTGCAGCTGCTGGCGCGTTACTGCTGCATCCTGACGACGACGTCGCGGTCGCGCTTCGCGAGCTGACGGCGGGCGAGCGGGTGCTCGGTGTCGACGTCGTTGGCACCGTCGCGTCTGGGCACAAGGTCGCGCTGCACGATCTGCGCGTCGGCGATTCGGTGCGAAAGTACGGTCAGATCATCGGCCTCGCAACCGTTCCGATCGTGGCGGGCGAGGCCGTACACTCGCACAACCTTGCCTTCACGGCCAGCACGGTCGACCACACCGTTGGCGCGAATGTGGTGCGCGTGACGCCGGCGTCCGAGCCTCGAACGTTCGACGGATTCGTTCGCGCTGACGGCAAGGTCGGCACCCGCAATTACATCGGCGTGCTTAGTTCGGTGAACTGTTCGGTGACCGTCGGCAAACTCATCGCCCAGGCGGCGACACCGTTGCTGGCGCGATATCCGGGCGTTGACGGCATCGTGCCGCTCGGCCACGGCACCGGATGCGGCCTGGCCGTAAGCGGCGATGGCTTTCGGCTGCTGCAGCGCACGCTGCGCGGCTATGCAGCGCATCCGAACTTCGCGGGAATTCTCGTCGTCGGTCTCGGCTGCGAGGTGAATCAAATCGCCGACCTCGACCTCGCGGCGGTCTCACCAAACGCGCGTTCGTTGGTCATCCAGGACGCCGGAGGCACCACCGCCGCCGTCCGTGCAGGAGTCACCGCGATCGAGGAGATGTTGCCTGCGGTGGCCGCGTGTCGCCGCACTGCGGTGCCGTTGGGGCGATTGATTCTCGGATTGAACTGTGGCGGGTCCGACGCCTATTCAGGCATCACGGCGAACCCGGCGCTCGGCGTGGCGGCCGACCTGCTCGTCGCTAACGGCGGCACTGCCGTGCTTGCCGAGACGCCAGAAATCTACGGTGCCGAGAATCTGCTGACGTCGCGCGCGACCAGCCAGGCCGTCGCCGACAAGCTGTTGCAACGCATCGCGTGGTGGGACGACTACACCGCACGAAACGGCAGCAGTGTCGACTCAAATCCCTCGCCTGGCAACAAGGTCGGCGGATTGACGACGATCTTGGAGAAGTCTCTCGGCGCAGTCGCCAAAGGTGGGAGCAGTCCGCTCGAAGCGGTCTACGAATACGCCGAACCCGTTACCGCACCCGGTCTTGTGTTCATGGACACGCCGGGTTACGACCCGGTGTCGGTGACCGGCATCGTTGCGGGCGGGGCGCAAGTCGTCTGCTTCACGACCGGCAGGGGATCGGTGTTCGGGTGCAAGCCGGCGCCAAGCATCAAGCTCTGTTCGAACCCTGAGACCTATGCACGAATGAGCGAGGATATGGACCTTGACTGCGGCGCAATTCTTAGCGGGACGACGTCCGTCGAAGAAATGGGTCGGCGTATTTTCGAGACCGTGATCGCGACTGCGTCAGGCGCCAGCACAGCAAGCGAGCGGCTCGGGTTCGGTGTTGAAGAGTTCGCGCCATGGCAACTCGGTGCGGTCCTGTGAGCGAACAACGCACACCGCGATTGTCATACGCCCAGCTTGCGAATATCCCGTCGGAGTACCGCCCCGAAATCGACCCCGCCGGCCGGGTGGTTCGCATCGTTCACCTGGGCATCGGGGCATTCCATCGTGCGCATCAGGCGTTCTATACCGACGTTTCAGGTGATTGGGGAATCTGCGGCGTCACTCAGCGCAGCGCAGCCGTCGTCGACCAGCTCGCACCACAAGACGGTCTCTACACACTCGTCGTACGTGGCCACGAGCAGACCAAGTTGCGCCTTATTGGTGCGGTCCGCGCGGTGGTGTTTGCCGGTGCAGACCCGCAGGGCGTCGTCCAGCAAATGGCAGATCCGGCAGTGACGATCGTGAGCACGACGGTCACCGAAAAGGGCTATCACCACGATCCGGTGAGTGGGGCGCTCCAAACTGATGACCCTGAAGTCGCCGCCGATCTGGCAGGGCGCCCTCCACGCACCGTCGTCGGGCAATTAGCTGCTGCGGTGGCGGCGCGCGCAATCGCTCACGCGCCAGCGTTTACGGTGCTTTGCTGCGACAACGTGCCCTCGAACGGCGAGTTTCTCGGGCGACTCGTTCAGAGTTTTCTCGAACGGAGCAGCCACCCCGCCATCGCGCTCGACTGGCTTGCGGCGAACGTCGCGTTTCCGTCGACGATGGTCGACCGCATCACGCCGGCCAGCACACCTGCCGATCGCGAACTCGTCGCCCGTGAATTAGGTATCGACGACCACGGAGCGGTGGTCACCGAGCCGTTTACGCAATGGGTCATCGAGAACCGTTTCGCGGGCGCACGCCCGCAATGGGAGAAAGCCGGCGCGCTGCTCGTACCCGAGGTGGCGCCATACGAGCAACTGAAACTGCGGGTGCTCAACGGAAGTCATTCTGCGCTCGCCTATCTTGGCGGACTGGCGGGTTATCCCACCGTCGACGCGGCGATCGGCGATCCAGACCTGGCCGCATTCGTTCGGTGCTTCATGCGTGACGACGTGGTGCCCACCTTGGTGACGCCGACGGGCGTCGACCTCGCGCAGTATCAGCTCGACGTGCTCGACCGTTTCGCCAATCCCTCGCTCGGTTACCGCACCGGGCAGGTGGCGATGGACGGAAGCCACAAGCTGCCGCAGCGAATACTTGCGACTATTCGCGACCGGCGCCGAGCCGGCAGCGATCCGGTGTTCGCGGCATTGGTCGTCGCTGCGTGGATGCGGCATATCGCCGACGGTGTCGACGACGACGGCCAGCCCTTCGAGCCTGACGACCCAATGCTCGATCAGTTGCGGGCGCAAATCGGTTCAGCGGCGGCGACTGCGACCGTGGTCGATCGGTTGCTGCAGGTCGAGACGGTGTTCGGCGACCTGGTCGACGACACCTGGTTCCGCACCACTTTGACCGAGATGCTCGACGATTTACGGCACCACCGGGTGGTTGACGTCGTCCGAGCCCTTACGGTTGGTGCGACGGCCGCTTCAACAGCAGCCGTTCCCACGACGCCACTCGACGGAGCCGCCCGATGACGACGTTCGCCCTGCCCGAGCTCGTCGATGCCCTCGCAAAACATCGACTAGTGCCCGTGGTCGTGCTCGACGACGCACGAGACGCAGAGCCGCTTGCCGAAGCATTGATCGCAGGCGGGCTCCCCGTTGCGGAGGTGACTCTTCGCACGCCGGCTGCACTCGAATCGATCGCCATCATGGCGCGTGATCCGAACATGCTCGTCGGCGCAGGTACGGTCGTCCGGCCGGACGACGTCGCGCGTGTTGTCGACGCAGGAGCACGGTTCGTGGTCTCGCCGGGCTTCAGCCCGGCCGTCGTCCGCGAATGTCAAAGGCTGGGAGTGCCGGCGCTGCCAGGGATCGCGACAGCAACCGAGATGCAGATGGCAGTCGATGCGGGCGTCGACACGGTGAAATTCTTTCCCGCGTCGGCAGCTGGTGGGCCGGCAATGGTCAAGGCGCTGGCGGCACCGTTCACCGAGGCGCGGTTCGTGCCGACCGGCGGGGTCGACGAGTCAAATCTGGCGTCCTACCTAGCAATTCCGTCGGTGCTGGCTGTTGGTGGCAGTTGGATGGTGGCCCGTAAACTCGTTGCCTCGCACGATTTTGCCACGGTGACGAGCCTGACCGAGCAGGCGTGCGCCGCTGTTCAGGCACTCGACCGAAAGACATTGTGACGTGCTGACGATCAAACCTGCCGAAGCGTGCCGCTACGACGCGGTTTCGCTCGGTGAGGTGATGCTGCGTCTTGATCCCGGTGAAACGCGTATCAGGGCGGCTCGGCAGTTTCGGGCTTGGGAGGGCGGTGGCGAATACAACGTCACCCGCGGACTGCGACGCGCGTTCGGCCTCCGCACGGCCGTCGTGACGGCGCTCGCCGATAACGAAATCGGCCGCCTGGTCGAAGAATTCATCATGGCCGGCGGCGTCGACACGTCGCTGATCAGATGGGTGCCCTACGACGGAATCGGTCGCGGCGCGCGCAACGGCCTGAACTTCACCGAGCGTGGTTTCGGCCTGCGAGGGGCGGTCGGCGTTTCCGATCGCGGACACACGGCCGTCAGTCAACTGAAGGCCGGCAGTATCGACTGGGACGCGATCTTCGGCGCGGGAGTGCGGTGGTTTCACACCGGCGGCATCTTCGCGGCACTGTCGGAAACTACGGCGGGCGTGGTGCTCGAAGCGACTTCGGCTGCGCGCAAGCACGGCACAGTGGTGTCGTACGACTTGAACTACCGGCCGAGCCTCTGGCGAGACTTCGGCGGACAACAGGCGGCCCGCGAAGTCAACCGAGAGATCGCCAAGAGCGTCGACGTGATGATCGGCAACGAAGAAGACTTCGCTGCCTGTCTCGGGATCGAAACCCCTGGCGGAGACGAGAACCTTTCCGATCTCGATCCCGAGAACTTCAAGGCGATGATCGGCGAGGTCACTCGTCAGTTCCCGAACCTCAAGGTCGTCGCGACGACGCTGCGAACGGCCGTTTCTGCCAGTCGCAACCATTGGGCTGCCGTTGCATGGTCGGACGACGGCGGCTTCGCCGAATCGGTCCAGCGAATGAACCTGGAGATCCTCGACCGTGTCGGCGGTGGCGACAGTTTCGCGTCGGGCCTGGCCTACGGATTGCTCAGCGGCAAGGGAGTCGACGTGGCGGTCGAGTACGGCGCCGCGCACGGCGCGTTGGCGATGACGACGCCAGGCGACACCTCGATGGCAACCTTGCGTGAAGTCGAAGCGGCGATGGCCGGCGCGGGCACCCGCATCCAACGCTGATTGCTCGAAAATCCAAAGCTGCTCACCAACGACGGGGGCAGGGGCATCCGCGCGATGTGCATACTTCCAAGATGCGGCTGACCGACTTCTGGGACCGGATGCGTAAGCACTTTGGCCCGGCGTACGCGGATTCTTTCGCGCACGACTACGTGATCGGCGAACTCGGTGGCCGCACCGTGCACGAAGCGCTGGCCCAAGGTGTCGAGACCGTCGAGGTCTGGCGAGCGGTCTGCAAAGCGGTCGAGGTGCCCGCCAAACTGCGCTGATCTGCCGGCCGCCTTATCGCCCGGCGTGTCGCTTCCGTTCGAACAGATGTTCGGTTACTGTCCACAGGCATGCGGACGATCCACAGGTGCACTGCGTCGGCCACGAAATGTCGGCGGCCCGGCCTAGCGTCGTCCACGACAAAGTGCACCCCCCAGTGCACCGCCCACTTTTGAGCTCATCGATCCGTGAGCTCATTCGACTGCAACGGGATGGCGAACATGGCAGCACCAGACCGCGACAAGGCCCTCGAGAACGCGCTTGCCCAGATCGAGCGCGCGCACGGCAAGGGGTCGGTGATGCGCCTGGGAGATGAGGTGCGAGCGCCGATCGACGTCATCCCGACGGGCTCGATCGCGCTCGATGTCGCACTCGGCATCGGCGGTCTGCCGCGTGGCCGGGTCGTCGAGATTTACGGGCCTGAGTCGAGCGGCAAGACCACCCTCGCACTGCACGCGGTGGCGAACGCCCAGCGGGCCGGCGGTATCGCCGCGTTCATCGATGCCGAGCACGCGCTCGATCCCGAATACGCCAAGAAGCTCGGGGTCGACACCGACAACCTGCTCGTGTCGCAGCCAGACACCGGAGAACAGGCACTCGAGATCGCCGACACGCTGATCAGGTCGGGCGCTATCGACATCGTTGTCATCGACTCGGTTGCTGCCCTCGTTCCGCGCGCTGAGATCGAAGGGGAGATGGGCGACAGCCACGTCGGTCTGCAGGCCCGATTGATGAGTCAGGCGCTGCGTAAGATCACCGGCGCGTTGAGCAACTCCGGCACCACTGCCATTTTTATCAACCAGTTGCGTGAAAAAATCGGGGTCTTCTTCGGCTGTTTCAACTACAACACGCGCGTCACGCTTGCCGACGGCACACAGGAGAAGATCGGCAAGATCGTCAATCAGAAGATGCCGGTCGAGGTGCTCTCCTACGATCCCGAGTCCGACCGCATCGTTGCGCGCAAGGTCGTCAACTGGTTCGACAACGGCGTAACCGATGAGTTCTTGCAGTTCACCGTGGCAAAGTCCGGCCTCAACGGCCGCGCCCAGTTCGCCGCCACGCATAACCACCTGATCCGCACGCCGGGCGGCTGGCGTGAAGCCGGCGAACTCGTCGCAGGCGATCGTGTCATGACCGCCGAGACCCACCGACTGAGCCAACAGCAGTGGCAGGTCGTGCTGGGTTCACTCATGGGCGATGGCAACCTGTCACCAAATCGCCGGAGCCGCAACGGCGTGCGATTCCGTCTCGGGCATGGTGCGAAGCAGGCCGACTACCTCGACTGGAAGGTCTCACTCCTCGGCAACATCGCTTGCAGTCGCAGAGCGAACTCCGTAGGTGCGGTGTTCGCCGATTTCACTCCGCTGCCCGAACTCGGCGAGTTGCAACAGGCCGTGTACTTCGGTGACGGCAAGAAGCACTTGTCCGACGAATACCTCAAGGCGTTGACGCCGCTAGCGCTGGCGATCTGGTACATGGACGACGGCTGCTTCACCGTCCGCTCCAAGGGAGTGCAAGAACGCACCCAGGGCGGCAGTGAGCGGATCGAGATCTGCGTCGACGCGATGACGGCTGGCACTCGTGAGCGACTTGTCGAGTACCTGCGCGACACGCACCGTCTTGATGTCAAGCTCATCACTCGGGGTGCCCGTGCGCAGCAAGTCATTCAGCTCTCGACGGCGTCGTCAGCCGACTTCCAGCAGATCGTGGCGCCGTACGTCCATCCGTCGATGGAGTACAAGTTGCTGCCGCGTTTTCGTGGAATGTTCGCCGTCGAGCCCAAATTCACCGAACCCTCCGTACGGCCCGTGCCTGCGCGCATCCTCGACATTCACGTCAAGCCGAAAACGCGTTCGATGCATCGCTTCGACATCGAAGTGGAGGGTAATCACAACTACTTCGTCGACGGCGTCATGGTGCACAACAGTCCTGAAACGACCACTGGCGGTAAGGCGCTGAAGTTTTACGCGTCGGTGCGCATCGACGTCCGGCGTATCGAGACCTTGAAAGACGGTCAGGAGGCGGTCGGAAACCGCACCCGCGCCAAGGTCGTGAAGAACAAGGTGGCGGCCCCATTCCGGCAGGCTGAGTTCGACATCATTTACAACGTCGGCATCAGCCGCGAAGGCAGCCTCATCGACATGGGTGTCGAGCACGGCATCGTGCGCAAGGCTGGTGCTTGGTACACCTACGAAGGCGACCAACTCGGTCAGGGCAAGGAGAACGCCCGCACCTTCCTGCGCGACAACCCCGATCTCGCCGACGAGATCGAAAAGAAGATCAAAGAGAAGCTCGGCATCGGGCCGCGTATCGACGATCCCATCGACCTGACGGTCGCGCCGGTCCCGATCGACGAGTGAGCGGCACCTTCGGGGCACGCCGAAGCGCTCGGTACCGGCCAGGTGCCGGGCGCTCGGTGTCCCGCGATGACGGTGTGCCTGCCGCACGTCGCGGTATCGGCGCCGACCACCAGCCTCGTCATGAGCTCGATCTCGATGCCGTCAATGACCCACCGGCCGACCCGGCGTCTGTCGCTCGTTCGATCGCGCTCAACCTGCTGACCGCAGCACCGCGCACCCGGGCGCAGCTCGCCGATGCGATGCGCCGCCGAGCGGTCCCCGACGACGTCGCCGCCGAAGTGCTCGACCGGTTCGGTGAGGTCGGTCTGATCGACGACGCGGCGTTTGCCGAAGCGTGGGTGACCTCGCGCCAGTCTGGTCGTGGTCTCGCGCCCCGAGCGCTGGCCAACGAGCTGCGCAAGCGCGGTGTCGAAGAACCCGTCATCGCCGAGGCCGTGTCAGCGGTACCCCGTGACGACGTCGAATCGACCGCTCGCGCCCTGGTGCGCCGGCGTACCCGAGCCATGACCGGGCTGCCCACTGAAGTGAAGGTTCGCCGGCTCGCCGGAATGCTTGCCCGCAAGGGTTATCCAGGCGACATCGCGATCCGCGCGGTTCGTGATGTGCTCGCCGAAGAGTCGGTCGACGTCGTCGGCGAACTCGGTCGAGAACTTGCCGAGCACATCGCCGCCGACGATCTGTAGACCTGGCGCATCCGGTGGCAGCCGTTGACCGATCCAGTTAGAACCCACCCGCCGACCATCGCCAGCTCGCACGCGAAAGCGTGGATAGGGTCGCCGTATGCGCGTTTTCGTCGCCGGGGCGACCGGTGTGATCGGCCGCCCGCTCGTCAGACAACTCGTCGCTGCGGGGCACGACGTCGCAGGCATGACGAGATCGGCGTCCAAAGTCGACGTGGTGCGCGAACTCGGCGGCGAGCCCGTGGTGTGCGACGTCTACGACGCCGATGCGCTCACCCGCGCAGTCGCGGCATGGCGACCTGACGCGATCGTGCACGAACTCACTGACCTTCCCGACGATGCTGGTCGCCTCGGTGACTTTCGCGACGCCAACGCGCGGATCCGCCGCATCGGCACCCGCAACCTGATCGCTGCCGCGCAGGCGGCGGCGGTCACCCGGTTCGTCGCCCAAAGCGTCGCGTGGCAGTTGCCCGGTGATGGTGGGGCCGCGGTCGAAGAGCACGAACAGGCCGTGCTCGCCGTGGGCGGAGTTGTTGCACGCTACGGCATGTTCTACGGTCCCGGCACGTACCACGAGGATGACCGACCCGACGCGCCGCGCGTGCATGTCGACGACGCCGCACGCAGAACTGTGCCACTGCTCGATGCTCCGAGCGGCATCGTCGTCATCGCCGACGAGTAGCCCACGGGCAGCCGATAGGCAGCAGCGGGTTAGCAGCCGAGTCGCCGACGGGCAACGGATCGGTTGGCAGCCGGGTAGCAGCTGCAGCTTTCCCGGCAGCCGCGAGGGGAACGACATCGGCATGGCAGAAACAGCCGACCCGTCGGGCTACTACACCCGCGACCAGAACTACATCACCACCAGAATCACCGAGGACGGCGAAGACGGTTACGCCGTCGAGCCTGGCCGATACCGGCTCATCGTCAGCCGGGCGTGCCCGTGGGCAAACCGGTCGATCATCGTGCGACGCCTCCTCGGGCTCGAAGAGGTGCTGTCGATGGGCGTCGCGGGTCCCACGCACGACGCGCGCAGTTGGACCTTCGACCTCGATCCGGGCGGCCGCGATCCGGTGCTCGGCATCGAACGGTTACAGCAGGCCTACTTCGCGCGAATCCCCGACTACCCGAAGGGGATCACTGTGCCGGCGATCGTCGAGATCTCGACCGGCCAAGTCGTGACCAACGATTACGCCCAGATCACGCTCGATCTCTCGACGCAGTGGCGGCGTTATCACCGCGTCGGCGCGCCCGATCTGTATCCCGAGGCTCTCCGCGATGAGATCGACGACTTGAACAAGGTGGTGTTCAGCGACGTCAACAACGGCGTCTACCGCTGCGGCTTCGCCGGCACCCAGCGCGCCTACGAGAGTGCCTACCGCAGGCTCTTCGACCGGCTCGACTGGCTGTCAGAGCGGCTCGCTACATCGCGCTACCTGGTCGGCGACACGATCACCGAGGCCGACGTGCGGTTGTTCACGACGCTCGCCCGCTTCGATGCCGTTTACCACGGCCACTTCAAGTGCAACCGGCAGAAGTTGTCGGAGTTGCCGGTCTTGTGGGCCTACGCCCGCGACCTGTTCCAGACCAGCGGGTTCGGCGACACCATCGATTTCGACCACATCAAGCGGCACTACTACGTCGTCCATCGCGAGATCAATCCGACCGGGATCGTGCCTGCCGGCCCTGATCTGCACGGTTGGCTCGCGCCGCACGGCCGAGCCGCACTCGGTGGGCGCCCGTTCGGCGACGGCACGCCGCCGCCACCGCCTCGCGCCACCGAGATCGTGCCGGTCGACCACACCCCGCTGGCGGCATGACCAGTTCAGTTCGGACGACGCGCGTGCGAGTAAGGGCTTGCTTGACCCAGTGGTGAGGCCCGCATAGCCTCGACAGAAGTGAGGAGTTACCGGACAGTACCGGTCTCGTGACTCGACGATGAAGCGAACGAAAAGTGGCGCCGAGACTGCCGACTCGGTCTTGATAGCGAACAACGAACCCGGTCAGGGCTTGGCTCGGGTAGTGAGTGGTGAGAGCGGGCGCTGCTGGCTCTGCTTGCCCCACTTGCTCTGCCAGCCGTGCTCGCTCTGGCCGATCTGACGAAGCTTTAGGTAGTGCTCGGCCAGACGACCCGCGCGAACCCAGGCGAATACCGGCCAGGGTGGTGGCGCGTCGTCACACCTTGTGCACGGCAGCTTTGTCGGCGTGACCGCAACCGCTTGACTTCGCGGCGTTATCGATCGCTCCTCGGCGGTTCCGCATCGGCCTTCCGGCCGGTCGCGAACAGGCGACGTGGAGGTGGGCGATGTCGACGGCTCTCGACGTGTTGCTCGGGATCATCGCGCTTGCCGCGGTGATCGCCTGCGCGGTGCTCATCGTGTCGACCCGCCGCTCGGCAACCCCTGGTGGTCCCGGCATTGCACGCCTCGAAACGTCCCATGCCGAGGCCGCCGAACTGCGCGCCCGCGCGGAGGCCGACGCGGCCGAGACCCGGCGCCGCGCGCAAGAGCAGGCCGATCTTCTCGACGAGGCACGGCGCGCCCACGAGGCCGAAGTGCAGGCCCTCAAAGCCGAGCTCCGCGAATTGCGCTCCGACCTCGAACGACGTGAACATCGGCTGGCCGACCGCGAGGCGCGCATTGACGACGAGCAGCGCCGCGTCGAGGCCCGCGACCGCGAACTCGCTGAGGCTGACGCCGAGGTCACCCGCCGGCGAGCCGAGCTCGAAGACGTCGCCGAAGAGCGCCGGCTGATTCTCGAGCGGACGGCGGGCCTGACGGCCGACGCCGCTAAGACCGAACTCGTCACGATGATGGAAAACCAGGCCAAGCGTGAGGCGGCTATCGTCGTCCGCGATATCGAGCGTGAAGCAAACGACGAGGGTGAGAAGCGGGCCCGCAACATCGTCACGATGGCAATCCAACGCGTCGCAGCAGAGCAGACGGCCGAGTCGGTCGTGTCGGTGCTGCATCTGCCGAGCGACGACATGAAGGGCCGCATCATCGGTCGCGAAGGCCGCAACATCAGGGCGTTCGAGACCGTCACCGGCGTCAACCTCATCATTGACGACACGCCCGAGGCGGTGCTGCTGTCGTGCTTCGACCCGGTCCGGCGCGAGGTCGCCCGGGTGGCCCTGGAGAAGCTCGTGCTCGACGGGCGGATTCACCCGCACCGTATCGAAGAGGTCTACGAGCGCAGCCGCACCGAGGTCGAGCAGTTGTGCGTGCGAGCCGGTGAAGACGCGCTGGTCGAGGTCGGCATCACCTCGATGCATCCCGAGCTGGTGGCACTTCTCGGGCGGCTGCGCTACCGCACGTCGTACGGCCAGAACGTACTCAAGCACTTAATCGAGTCGGCGCATCTGGCAGGCGTAATGGCGGCCGAGCTGCGGCTCGACCCGGTGTTGTTGAAGCGCGGCACGTTGTTGCACGACATCGGCAAGGCGCTCACCCACGAGGTCGAAGGCAGCCACGCGCTGATCGGCGCCGAAATTGCGCGCAAGTACGGCGAGAACGACGACGTCGTGCACGCCATCGAAGCTCATCACAATGAGGTTGAGGTTCGTACGGTCGAGGCGGTTCTTACCCAGGCGGCCGACGCGATCAGTGGTGGGCGGCCGGGCGCGCGGCGCGAATCGCTCGAGTCATACGTGAAGCGGCTCGAACGGCTCGAAGAGATCGCCACGTCGTACGAAGGTGTCGAGAAGGTGTTCGCGATGCAGGCCGGTCGTGAAGTGCGGGTCATGGTGTTGCCAGACCAGGTCGACGACATCCAGGCGCAGGTCATCGCCCGCGACATCGCCAAGCAGATTGAAGAAGAGCTCACCTACCCGGGTCAGATCCGGGTAACCGTGGTGCGCGAATCACGCGCCACCGAGCTCGCGCACTGAGATGCGGCTTTCGTCGTCCGCGCAGCTGGCCCGATAGGGTTCGACGCCATGAAGGGGATCATTCTCGCAGGCGGTTCGGGCACCCGGCTGCATCCGATCACGCTGGCGATCAGCAAGCAGCTGATGCCGATCTATGACAAGCCGATGGTCTACTACCCGCTGAGCACCCTGCTGAGCGCCGGCATTCGCGACGTGCTGGTCATTGCGACCCCGGTCGACCTGCCAAGGTTCGAGCAGTTGCTCGGTGACGGTTCGCGGTTGGGCTGCAACTTCAGCTACCGGGTGCAAGAAGAGCCGCGCGGGCTCGCCGACGCGTTCATCGTCGGCGCCGACTTCATCGGCAACGAACCCGCCGCGATGGTGCTCGGTGACAACTTGTTCTACGGCAGCGATTTCGAGCGCAAGGTCGCGCAAGCAGGTGACTTGACTGACGGCGGGATCATCTTCGGCCAGCAGGTGAATGACCCCGAGCGTTACGGCATCGTCGAGTTCGACGCGGCCGGAAACGTGTTGTCAATCGAGGAAAAGCCGGCGAAACCGAAGTCGAACTACGCGATACCGGGGCTGTACTTTTTCGACAACGACGTGGTCGAGGTCGCGAAGAACGTGGTGCCGAGCGTGCGCGGCGAAATCGAGATCACCGAGGTGCAAAACGCTTATCTGCAAGCCGGAAAGCTCAAGGTGTTCTTGCTCGACCGCGGCACTGCGTGGCTCGACACCGGCACTTTTTCGTCGATGACGCAGGCTTCGCAGTTCGTGCAAGTGATCGAGGAACGGCAGGGCATCAAGATCGGCTGCATCGAAGAAGCCGCATACCGGCAGGGATTCATCAGCCAGGAGCAGTTGCACGCGATCGCCGAACCGTTGCAGAAATCGGGCTACGGCACGTACTTGCTGTCGCTCTAACGGCTAGACGCGCTTCATCCCGACACTCGCCAGGCGGTGAACACCCGCTTACGTCGCAGCACGAAACCCATCGACTCGTACAGCCTGATCGCGTTGGTGTTTTGCGCCGAGGCATGCAGGAATGGGATCTCGCCGCGCTCGCGAATCCCGTGCCCCACTGCCCGGATCAGTCGGCCCGCATAACCGCGACCGCGAAATCGCTCGTCGGTGCAGACCGCGCTGATCTCGGTGCAGCCAGCTGGATGTAGCCGCTCGCCCGCCATCGCGATGAGCTCGCCGTCGACCCGAATTCCGAGGTAGCTGCCGAGCTCGATCGTGCGCGGGCGAAACGGCCCGGGCTTCGTGCGCTCGACGAGGTCGGTCATCTCCGCGACATCGGCGGCGCCGAGCACGAGCGCCTCGGGACATGGCTCGACATCGAGATGTTCGCCAACGAGTTGCACCCCGTGGGTCTGCCCCAGCATGGTCCAGTCGGACGGCGCTCCTGGTGGTCCGTCGACGAGCACGAGCTGCGCGCCGGCGCCGACGAGCGCGACCAGGTCGGCCCAGCACGCCGGACTCGCGTCGTCGGGTAACGCGGCGAACGGCGCGACGTCGGGCTGATAGCGCGCCGCCTCACCCACCGTTTCGGCAAAGCGCGCGTGAGCGCCGCGTAGCGATTCCCAGGTCGGGTTGTCGAGGGCGTGTGAGCCGCTCGTCGCGGGCATCGAGGTTGTCACTTCAGCATCGTTTCACCGAGCCGCAGCAGCGCGCCTCCCGATATCGGCCCGGTTCCGATATCAATCGGCGTCCGATATGGGCCAGCTGCCGATCTCAACCGGCGTCGACAAGGTCGAGGCCGTCGGCGGTCGGTCGCACCGCGAGTCCCAGCCGAACAGCGATCGCGGCGACGTCGTCCGCGCTGTCAATGCGTCTTCGCCTGGTGGCTGCGTCGACGAGTGCTCGGGCGAGGCGGCCCTTTAGCAGCTTCGAGTGATACGACACGACTTGTTCGACCGCCTGACCGCGTGCGGCTTCGCGCCGTTGCAACACTCGCACGGCGACGACACGATCGGCTGTCGCCCGCGTCGGTCTCCAGATCGCGCGGTAGTCGGTCGATCTCAGATCCACCGCGAACTCGTCGCCGATCAACGACGGGACGACGCCAGCCAGCACCGGTCGCCAGATCGCCGTAACCGCACCGAGTTCGGGTAGTCGGGCGGACGCCGGAATGCGATACCACGGAATTCCTTCACCGCCCCGCACGACTCCGAATCCGCCGGAGAAAATCAACACCGACCGCTCGGCGACGCGACGGGATGCCTTCGTCAACGAGCCTGAATCGAAGCCCTGGTAGACAACGCCCGAGTACCGGTCGAGCGCAGGCAGCAAGGGCGCGTCGAGTACGCCCGCGTTTCGCCGGCATGCTTCGGCACGTTCGCCCGCGGGCAGCGAAAGCGCCGTGGCCGCAGCGATTTCGCCGCGGTCGCAAAGCTTTGCGACCGCGGCAAGAATCGCCTCGCGGGTCGGCGCCAGCTCAGGTAGCGGGGTGAACTCGGCGGTCGCAGCTACGCGGCGCCGCAGGCCGTCGTCCGAGCGCTTGGCTTCACTCGGCGGGAGAAGGACGAACACGTCAGGAGAGTTCGAGCACGGCGACGCCCGGCGGCGTGAACCCGAAAATCTGGCCGTAGAACGAAAGCTCGGCCTCGTGTGCGGCGATCACGGTCTCGGCCTTCCGGAATCCGTGTTGCTCGCCCTCGAACGCCAGATAGGCGTGCCTAATTCCCTTTGCCGCCAAGGCGTCTCGGAACATCTCTGCTTGAGACGGCGGCACGACCTTGTCTTCGAGTCCTTGTAACAGCAGGACCGAGCAGGACACGTCGTCGACGTGACTCAGCGGCGCACGTTCGACGTAGACGTCGTGCGCTTCGGGCAGCGGTCCGATCAAGCCGTCGAGATATCTTGACTCGAAATCATGAGTGTCGTGAGCGAATTTCAGCAGTTCGGCTACGCCGAAATACGAAACACCTGCGGCAAATGCTTTCGTGCGCGTGAGTGCTGCCAGCGTCGTCCAACCACCTGCACTACCGCCGCGGATCGCCAGCCGTGCCGGATCTGCTTCGCCCGCTGCCGCGAGCCCTTCGACGGCAGCCACGCAGTCTTCGACGTCGACGATGCCCCACTGGCCACGCAGCCGTTCGCGATAGTCGCGGCCGTATCCGGTGGAACCGCCGTAATTGACGTCGATGATGCCGATGCCGCGACTGGTGAAGTAGGCGTATTCGAGGCGGAACGCGGCCGATGACGCCGACGTCGGCCCGCCGTGTACGAAGACGATGTACGGCGGCAATTCGCCTTGCGGGGCAACGAAATCTGGGTTGCGTGGCGGGTAGACGATCGCGTGCACGTCGCGGCGGCCCGGCCCGGTAGTGGTGATCGATCGCGGTTGCGGCAGGTACGAGGCATCGGGAATCTCGGCTACCGACTGACGAAGGATCTCGTGCGTGCCGCTGGCCAAATCAATCTTCACGACGGACGACGGAATGCTGGGGCCGGCGCCTATTCCGACCGCAGCCTTGCCGTCGGAATGCACGACGGAGTTCCAACTACTGAACGGCAGGTCAAGAGGTTCGACGTGGCCGGTCGCCGGGTCGAGAATCCCCAGCGGGTGCTCGGGATTCGTGCGCCGAACCAGCAGCCGGCCGTCGTCGAGGACGCTGAAGAACGACGAACCGATTTCCCACAGCGGGCCGGCGAACTCTTCGGCAGCAGGCGCTAGGGCTTGAGGCGGCCCGCCGGCGGCCGCGATTTTGTAAATGTTCCACCAGTTGGAACGGTCACTGAGCACGTACAGGTGATCGGGATCACCTGGCACCCACGCGGGTTGCAGCACCGACTCGTCGGGCGCGCCGAGCACCAGTCGCCAGTCGGAGACGACGCCGTCGATCAGCGTGCCGATGCGCAACTGCGTCGAGTCCCACGGCATGTGGGGGTGGTCCCATGCGATCCAGGCGATCCGGCGCCCGTCGGGGGAGACCCGAGGCCAGGCATAGAACTGGCTGCCGGCGACCACGATCCGCACCTTCGTCGGGTCGGCTGCCGCCGAGCCGTCGATCGGGACGGCGACGATGGCGCGGCTCACCTCGCCGTCCGGGCTGTGTTCTTCACGCACGCACCAGATCTCGCGACCGTCGGCCGACAGGATGAAGTCGGCGTAACGCCACCCGGCCTTGGTCGGCGGTTCGGGCGTGACCGGCTGCGGCGAGCTGCCGGGCTCGATGCGGTAGAGGCGCTGATCGCTCCACTCGGCGAAGATGAGCGAGGGCTCGACGTCGGCCGCCGCACCAGCCCGCGCCGGCAAGGCGAGCCACGCCAGGCCGCCGTACTCGTGGACCCGGGTGCGGGCGTTGAACGGCGCCGGCAGCAGGTCGCCACGAGCCTGCGAGACGATCACTTGTCGGCCACCCTCGGCTGGCCGACCCTCGCTCCACCACACGTCGGGCCGATCACCGGGGCGAGCCACGAGATCGGGAAACCCGAGTCTTACGCCGCCGCGGGCGAGGTCGGACGTGGTGATCGGCGAGGTCCAGGAACCGTAGGGCGAGATGGTCGTCATGCACAGCATCTTCGCAACCCGCCGGACCGCCCGAGCCAGGCCGGGTCGAAACGCAGCTGACCTTGGCGACTCGCGGCGCCCGGTAACGCGGGCCGTACCCTGGACGGGTGTCTGCCACGCCTGATGTCGCCTCGCCCGAAGTTGCGCTGCCCGCTCCCGGGCGCTCCGCTCCGGGGTCGTCCGCCCCGATCCTGCGCACGTATCAGTTGCGCACCTACGGATGCCAGATGAACGTGCACGACTCTGAGCGGCTTGCCGGCCTGCTCGAGAGTTCGGGATACGTGAAGGCGCCGGACGACGAGACGCCCGACGTCGTGGTGTTCAACACCTGCGCAGTTCGCGAGAACGCCGACAACAAGCTCTATGGCAACCTCGGCCATCTGTTGCCCGTGAAGCAGGCCAAGCCCGGCATGCAGATAGCGGTCGGCGGTTGCCTCGCGCAGAAGGATCGCGGCGAGATCGTGCGTCGCGCGCCGTGGGTCGACGTCGTTTTCGGCACCCACAACGCAGGATCGCTGCCGGTGTTGCTCGAACGGGCTCGCATCGCAGACGTTGCCCAGGTTGAGATCCTCGAATCGCTCGAGGTTTTCCCGTCGACGTTGCCGTCGCGGCGCGAATCCGTGTACGCGGCGTGGGTCGCGATCAGCGTCGGCTGCAACAACACGTGCACGTTTTGTATCGTGCCCAGCCTTCGCGGGCGCGAGAAGGACCGTCGTCCGGGCGACATCTTGCTCGAGATCGAGACGCTGGTCGCCGAAGGCGTGCTCGAGGTGACGCTGCTGGGCCAAAACGTCAACGCGTACGGCTCCGAGTTCGGTGACCGGCAAGCATTTTCGAAGCTGCTACGGGCTTGCGGATCGATCGACGGGCTCGAACGGGTGCGGTTCACCTCACCGCATCCGCACGACTTCACCGACGATGTGATCGACGCGATGGCTTCAACACCGAATGTCATGCCTCAGTTGCACATGCCGATGCAGTCGGGCTCCGACGACGTACTAAAACGCATGCGGCGCTCGTATCGTAAGGACAAATACCTCGGCATCATCTCGCGCGTTCGCGACGCCATGCCCGACGCCGCGATCACTACCGACATCATCGTCGGCTTCCCGGGTGAGACCGAAGAAGACTTTCAACACACCTTGGACGTCGTAAAGCAGGCGCAATTCGCCAGCTGCTTCACCTTCCAATACTCGAAACGCCCCGGAACGCCCGCGGCCGACATGCCTGATCAGGTGCCTCCAGACGTCGTCCGCGATCGCTACCAGCGGTTGGTCGATCTCGCAGAATCCGTTGCGTGGGAGCAAAACCGGGGCCAAGTCGGCCGAGTTCTCGACGTGCTCGTTGCTGAGGGCGAAGGCCGCAAGGACGACGCTACTTCCCGCATGAGCGGGCGTGCCCCCGACAACCGGCTGGTGCACTTCGCTGCGGCTGCTGAGGCGCGGCCAGGTGACGTCGTCTCCGTCGAAGTCACGTACGCGGCGCCGCATCACTTGGTTGCCGACCTAGTACACGGTGTTCGGCACACGAGAGCGGGCGATGCGTGGGAGTTACGCCAGGGCAAGGATTCTGGTGGCAACGGTGTGTTGCTCGGCATGCCGACCGTCGGCGTCGTGGCGCGATGAGCGAATCGGCGGCCGCGGTTGACGTCGCGCGAATCCTGCAGGCTTGGCAAAGGCGCCGTCGGATCGCCTTCAGCTCGGCGTTCGCCGTGGCGCTCGTCGCCATCTTTTTCTTCGGCTGGTACGGATTCTGGCTCGGCCTCGGCCTTGTTCTGCTCGTCAAAGTGGGCTTCTGGGTGTTCCCGCTCATCAACGCCAGCTACGCCGACCAACGAGCCGACCGGATCGAGCCAACCATTCATGATCCTGAATGATTTGGGTTGCCATAGCCCTCAAATGTTTCAGGATCATGAAACGTCCAGCAGCTGGGTTGCTCCTCCAGCTCGGTTACTCCTCATGCGGCCCCCAAAAGCGCACCGGCTAGCGTCGGGGCACCGCGACTCGTAGGCCTCCGCCGGGCGACGAGCCGGTGGTCCCCAGGCCGCCTCAGGTCGCGATTGACGACTCGGGCACCCCATGAACCGCTCGCGATCGCAAGACCTCTGGCAAATGCAACTGCAGCAGTTTCGATTCGAGATCGGCAGGCAGGTGCTGGGGTGTCAGGCGTGAGCCAGTCACCATTGCTGTGAAGGCGAGCGGTACGGTCCAGATCGCAGGCTGCCCGAGGAGCACGCTCGGCCAGCCCGTGTGGCCGACGCCGACCATCGTCAAGATGATGGCGACCGACGACGAAACGCCTCCCAATGCCAACCCGGCGATGGCGCCCACCCAGGTGAGCCCGCGCCACCAGATTCCCAACACCAGCAAGGGACAAAACGTCGACGCGGCTATCGCGAAACACCAGCCCACGAGCAGGTTGAGGTCGAACCGCTGAACTTGCAGACCGGCCACCAGCCCCACCGCGCCGGCCAGCACCGCACAGCGACGGAACGTCCGGACGCCGCCACGCAACAGATCGTGCGCCATTGCGCCCGCCACGCTGACCAGCAGCCCGGACGACGTGGACAAGAACGCGGCGAAGGCTCCGGCTGCCACGAGTGCGCCGAGGATCTCACCACCTACGCTGGAAATCAGTGCGTGCGGCAACACCAGTACGACTGAGTCGGTTTGCCCGGTCAGGTAGAGCCCCGGATCGCGGAGCCGCCCGAGTACGGCGAAGACCGCTGGGAAAAGGTAGAAAGCTCCGAGCAAGGCGAGCACGATGACCGTCGTCCGTCTTGCTGCTCGGCCGTTTCGGTTGGTGTAAAAACGCACCAGAATGTGCGGCAGGCCAAGGGTTCCGAGAAATGTTGCCACGATCAGCGAGTAGGTAGCAGCGAGCGGATGCGCGCCGCGCTGCCCTGCGTTGACCAGTGGCGACACCCACGAACGACCGTCGAGTGCGTGCAACCCTTTGGCGTGCGGCGCCTCACTGCCGGCCGGGAACACCAGCACCGAACCATCGCGCACCTCGTGCGTGCCAGTGCTGAACGTGAGCGGTCCGTCGAACGGCCTGCCGTCGATTGTGCCGTGTGCAGTGACGGTCACCGGCTCGGTCACGACGAACGCCACCGTCGTCTGCACCCGCACCGTTGTTACCTTGTCGAATACCGGCGGTGCAGGCTTGGTCAGGGCCTGGTGCTGCAGCCCGCCTGCAACGACGAGCAGCACGATCGCCGGGGTAGCGATCGCCATCAGCTTTATCCAGTACTGCACGGCCTGCACGAACGTGACGCCCTTCATGCCCCCGGCCGCGATGTTGCTCGTCACGACAACCGCAAGAACCGCGACGCCCACCCAATAGGGCGTGCCGAGCAGCACTTGTAACGTCAGTCCCGCTCCTTTGAGTTGCGGCAGTAGGTAGAACCAACCGATGACGAGCACGAAAACCGTTGCCACTCTGCGAAGTTTCGGTTCGCCCAGGCGCCCTTCGGCGAAGTCGGGGATCGTGTAGGCCCCGAACCTGCGCAGCGGCGCGGCCACGAGCAATAGCAGCATGAGGTAACCCGCCGCATATCCGACCGGGTACCACAACATGCCTAGGCCGTCCTTGAGCAGCAGTCCGGCGACTCCAAGGAACGACGCGGCCGACAGGTATTCACCCGAAATAGCTGCCGCATTACGCAGCGGCGGTACCGCGCGTGCCGCGACAAGGAAGTCGTCGGGCGTTCGAGCGACCCGGATGCCGAGCGCGCCGACCACCATCGTGATGAGCGTGACGAATACGACGGCAAGCAGGGCCAGCTGCGCGGCACTCAACGACGGCCCATAATCTCTCGACTAGCTCGAAGCTTATGAACTTCTCGACTAGGTCGAGACGTCACAATTTCTCGACTAGGTCGAGGAAATGTCGCTCAGTGCGCTCGGCGAGCCGGACGTAGGCGAGCGCGATGATCACCAGTGCCGGATAGACCGCGACGCCGAGGACGACGAGTGTGAGCGGCAGGCCCGCAACGTGTCTGGCGGCGAGCGACGGCACGAGCGCCACGACGAGCGGCAGCGAGATTAATACGCCGACGGCCAATGCGATGAAGCTCAACGTGAGCCCGAACTGTGCGCGGATCAAGGACCGCACCAACACGTCACGGTATTCACTGCGTTCGTCGAACGCACGAGAGTCGGACGACGCCTGCCACGCTGCGATGACGTCAGCCGAGTGCACAACCGTGCGCGGCGGCCGCTCGCCGGGTGGTGTCACGGCGACTGGTCACCTAACGGCACTCGAAACAACCGATGCTTCAGCTCGGCCGTGTGGCGGCGGCTGACTGCGAGATCTTGCCCGGCCACGTGCACGATCGCGCCGCCTGCCGATCCGGTGCGCACCTCGGCGACGTAGCGCAACGCGACGAGATGGCTGCGGTGAATGCGCACGAATCCGTGCGCGGCCCAGCGTTCTTCGAACAGTGCGAGCGGCAGGCGCACCAGATGCGAGCCGCCCTGGATGGTGTGCAGCCGGACGTAGTCACCGTTCGCCTGAATCCAGCACACGTCGCTGCGGTCGACGAGCAGCGTCCGGCCGCCCGATTCGACCGGCACGTTCCCCATGTCGTGTGCGGGCGGCGCGACTGCCTCGTTCGCCGCCATAGCGCGGCGGGGTCTGCGAGATTCCCAGATCACATTCACGGCATCGGTGAGCCGTTCATTCGACACCGGTTTCAGCAAATAACCGCGGGCATGGGCTTCGAAGGCCGCAACCGCATGCGATTCGTGTGCCGTCACAAAGACGACGGTCGGTGGGTCGCTGAAGCGGAGCAACAACTTGCCGAGTTCGATGCCGTCGAGTCCGGGCATGCGGACGTCGAGGAACACCGCGTCGTACTGGTCGGCCTGTAAAAGCCGCAAGGCCTCGGTCGCGTCGGCCGCCGAAACGACCGCCGATATCGCGGGCTGGCGCTGCAGCAGGAACTCGAGGTCGGCGCGCGCCGGCGCTTCGTCGTCGACAACAAGGACACGCAATCCGGCGTCCATCTCGATCTCGACAGTGGGCATCGGGAGGCTCACGAGGCGCGCACCCCCGCCCGATATTTCGGTACCCGCACGATCACCTTCGTGCCGGCGCCCACCGCCGTCTCGACGGTCAACCCGTGATCGGTGCCGTAAACCTGGCGCAACCGCTCGTCGACGTTCACCAGTCCGACGCCGCGGTCACGATGATCGGTCAGTCGCTCACGGATGACTTCGGGCTCCATGCCGACGCCGTCATCTTCGACGCTTAGCACGCATTCGACGTCGTCGTCCTCGGCCACGATCGTGATGTGGCCGACGCCCTCTTTGCGTTCGAGGCCGTGCCGCACGGCATTTTCGACGAGCGGCTGAATCAGCAGGCAGGGCACGGCAACCGCCAGTACTTCGGGCGCCACTCGCAACACGACTTGCAACCGGTCGCCGAATCGGGCCCGTTCGAGCTCGAGGTAGGTGTCGACCGCGCGCAACTCGTCGGCGACCGTTGCGAACTGCCCACGACTGCGGAAGCTGTAGCGGATGAAGTCGGCGAAGTCGTGCAGCAGGTCGCGGGCGCGATCGGGATCCGAGCGCAGGAACGACGCGATCGCGGTCAGCGCGTTGTAGACGAAATGCGGTGAGATCTGCGCCCGCAAGAAACGTAGTTCGGCCTCTGCGGCACGTGCACGGGCGCTGTCGAGTTCGGCCAATTCCAGCTGTGTCGAGGCGAAACGCGCGACTTCACCGGCGGATCGCAGCATTCCTGCCTGTGCTGATGTCGCCAGCGCCACCAGCGTGCCGACGACGACACCGCCTCGAGTCAACGGGACGACGACACCTGAACGAAGTGCGCAGTTCACGCCGTCGGCGCAGGTCAGATCCCTCGGACCGAGGGCGAGAGCCTTGCCGGTCGCCGTCACCTGCCGGCTCGCGGCGAGGACGGCGGGCGCGTGGTCGGCACCGGGACCGTCCCACGCGAGGAGCACGGATGTGTTGGTGATCGCGGTGGCCTGCGCGGCGAGCAGCGTGCGCAGGACGGGTGCCGACCGGGCGGCGCTTTCACGTGTGAGGCCCGCTCGCAGCGCGCGGGCGGCGAGACCTGCGGTGTGCAGGACGTCGTACGTGGTGCGCTGCAACGGGGTGCCGAGACCCCGACTGCCCTTGATCCAATACCACAAGGACCAGCCGAGCGCGATCGCGATGGCAGCCAATGCCAGCGCGAGCGCCACGGATTTCACGTCCCTGACAGTAGGGCGCGAACGCGTCGTATTCCAGAGCCGACGCGGCAGCACTTTTGCTAATCGACCGTTCGGCGACGGCGTCTACCATTCGGCGCAAGAAACGATCCATTCGGCGCGCGGCCTTAACGCAGCCATTGTCAACGAGCCCGCGTTTCTCCCACGCTCGGCGCACATGCCGATCACAGGGAGGCAATCCATGCCCGATCCGACGATCGAGGCGCTGTTCGACGAGTCCCGTACTTTCGCGCCGCCCGCGGGGTTTGCGGGTGCGAGCACGGTGACGAGTGACCGAATCTACGACGAAGCGAAAGACTCCGAGAGCTGGTGGGCGGCGGAGGCCGAAAAATATGTCTGGCGTAAGCCCTGGAACCAGATATTGGACTGGACCAATGCGCCATTTGCGCAGTGGTTCGTCGGCGGCACGCTGAATATCACCGAAAGTTGCATAGATCGTCATCTCGCGGAGCACGCAGACCGTGTCGCGTATTACTGGGAGGGCGAGCCCGGTGATACGCGCACGCTGACTTACGGCGACCTGCATGCCGAGGTATGCAAGCTGTCGAACGCCCTGACCGAACTCGGCGTGCAGCCCGACGACCGGGTCGCCATCTACATGGGGATGGTGCCGGAATTGCCGGTGGCGCTGCTCGCGTGCGCGAGGATCGGCGCCCCCCATTCGGTCATTTTCGGGGGATTCTCAGCCGAAGCGTTGCGAGACCGCATCATCGATGCGCACGCGAAGGTGCTGATCACCTGTGACGGCGCTTGGCGTAACGGCTCGGTCGTGCCGTTGAAACTGTGGGCCGACGAGGCCGTTTCGCAGACGCCGTCGATCGAGAAGGTGCTCGTCGTCCAGCGAACGAACAACGACGTCGAGATGGTTGAGGGCCGCGACGTTTGGTACCACGACATCGTTGCCGGCCAGCCCGCGACTTTCGAGGCGGTCGAACGCGACTCCGAAGATCTGCTCTACATGCTGTATTCGTCCGGTACGACCGCGAAGCCTAAAGGCATCGTGCACACGACCGGTGGGTATCTCGTCGGCACCGCGAGCACGCACCGCCTGGTGTTCGACCTGCGGCCCGAGACCGACATCTACTGGTGCACGGCAGACATCGGCTGGGTCACCGGCCACAGCTACATCGTCTACGGCCCGCTGGCCAACGGCAGCACCAGCGTCATGTATGAAGGTGTGCCGCAATTCCCTGATAAAGACCGCTTTTGGGACATCATCGAGCGGTACAAGGTGACGATCCTCTACACCGCGCCGACGGCGATCCGGACGATGGTGCGCTGGGGCGACGAGTATCCCGACCGGCACGATCTGTCGTCGCTTCGGCTGCTCGGCAGTGTCGGTGAGCCGATCAATCCTGAGGCATGGATGTGGTACCACCGGGTGATCGGCCATGAGAAGTGCCCGATCGTCGACACCTGGTGGCAGACCGAGACTGGCCAGATCCTGTTGTCGCCGTTGCCGGCAATCACCGCAACCAAACCTGGTTCAGCATGTCGGCCATTGCCTGGGATCACCGCCGACGTCGTCGACAACGACGGCGTTTCGGTGCCGCTCGGTGGTGCGGGCTATCTCGTCATCACCCAGCCGTGGCCCGCAATGTTGCGCACCCTGTTCAACGATCCCGACCGGTATGTCGAGACGTATTGGCGCAAGTTCAGCAAACCCGAGGATGCCCGCTGGGTCTACTTCCCTGCAGACGGTTGCAAGCGCGACGACGAGGGCTACTACTGGCTGCTTGGCCGGGTGGACGACGTGATGAACGTCTCGGGGCACCGCATCTCGACACTGGAGGTCGAATCGGCGCTGGTCGACCACCCGGCAGTCGCGGAGGCTGCAGTGGTCGGACGCAACGACGCCCGTACCGGCCAAGCGATTGCCGCGTTCGTCTCACCCAAGGGAGGGGTGGTCGCCGACGAGAATTTGATTGCCGAGTTGCGCGAACATGTCGCCAAAAAGATCGGCAAGATCGCCCGCCCGGCGTCCATCGTCTTCACCGACGAGTTGCCGAAGACCCGCAGCGGAAAGATCATGCGCCGCCTGCTCCGCGACGTCTCGGAGCAGCGACAGTTCGGTGACGTGACGTCGCTTGCAAACGCCGACGTCGTCCGCGATATCGCAGAGCGGGCGAAATCGATGGTCACCCAAGAGGAGTAGCAAATCGCAGTGCAGCAGTGAAGCACGTGCTCGCCGAAATATCGCCCTGTTCGTTATGCGAGTTATTTAGCCAGGAGGAAAAGTGTCTAGCCACAGCTCAATGCCGGCTCGCGAAGCCGTACCGAGCGCAGACCACGCGCCGTCGCTCCCGCAGCCGTCGATCGCCGACCCCGGACCCCTCGGGTTGGCCGGATTCGCGATGACCACCTTCGTTCTCAGTGTTTTCAACGCCAACTTGTTGAACCAGGGCCTCCTTACGGTGGTGTTGCCGTTGGCGCTGTTCTACGGCGGCATCGGGCAACTGCTTGCCGGCATGTGGGAGTTCCGGAAGGGCAACACCTTCGGTGCGCTCGCGTTCACGTCGTACGGCGCGTTTTGGCTGGCGTATTACTGGTTCATCCACGTGATTGCCGCCGGGCTCCAGCCCGCCGGTGAGGTACACAAGGCGGTCGGCTTGTTCTTGCTGGTGTGGACCATCTTCACCGCCTATATGACGATCGCAGCCATGCGCACCAACGGCGCAGTGCTCGCGGTCTTCGTCGCACTGACGCTGGCGTTTCTCTTCCTGACGATCGGCGCCTTCGCCAGCACCGACCCGTCGAAGTCGGGCATGACCCACATCGGCGGATGGCTCGGGCTCATCACGGCGGCGCTTGCGTGGTATGCGTCGTTCGCCGGCGTCGCCAACAGCACGTTCGGCAAGGTGCTCATGCCGACCTGGCCGCTTGCGGCCACCGCGATCCCGCGGGCCCGTGCGGCTGCAATCGCCGACTGACAACGCTAACGCGACCAAGGTAAGCGGCCCCGCC
>JBOGEK010000199.1:0-16834 GCA_050743645.1 Acidothermaceae bacterium | reverse complement strand
GGGCCGAGGTCGTCGTGGTCTCGTACAACAACGAATCGTGGGTCGAACCCGCGCAGATCACCGCCTGGTTGCGCGAGGCGGGGCACGACGACGTTCGCATGTTGTCATTCGACTTCAAGCGCTACGTGGGCGCCCAGATCGGCATCCACAATCCGTCGGGTGTGAAGGTCGGCGAGGTGTCGCACCTACGCAACACCGAGTTCGTTTTCGTAGCCGGGCCAACCGACGCCGTCGCTGCGGCAGTAGCTGCCGCTCAACGCTAGCCGCGGCCGACGTTTCGCCAGTCGGGCAGTCGCATGGGGTTCAGCGCCTGCGTGCGTTCAGCCGTCGCGGTCGTCGCGTTGGCGGCGGGTGTGATCGGCGAGGAAGCGCTCGAGTTCTGCGCCGAGCTCCTCGGCTGTCGGCAAATCGCCGGCCTCCGCCGCGAGCAGATCACTGCCCCGACCGCGCACGTAGGCGTCGTATTGCTGTTCGAGGGAGCTGACCAGGGCCATCGCTTCTGGTGAATCGGCGACCTGCTTGTCGATCTCGTCGCGAGCTGCGATCGCTGCGGCGTGCAGCGCATCGGTCGGCAGTACCAGCCCCGCCGCGAGCGCGATCGCACCGACGAGGCGCTCTGCGGCGTCTGGAAATTCGGTCTGGGCCACATAATGCGGGACGTGCACCGCGAAACCGATGGCGTCGAGGCCGCGCTCCTTCAGCCGAAACTCGAGCAGATGGCTCGCACTTGCGGGCACCTGCACTCGCTGCAGCCACGGTTCGTTGTCGGGAATCAGCTCGGCGCGCGATGCGTGCGACGTGATCCCGACAGCGCGCGTATGCGGCACCGCCATCGGGATTGCGTTAAGACCGATGGTGAGACGCACCCCGAAATGCTCGATCAACGAGATAACCGCGGCGACGTATCGCTCCCACTGCACGTCGGGTTCGGGCCCGGTCAGGACAAGAAAACGGGTGCCCTCGGCATCGGTTACCGCGTGCAGTGCAAGGCTCGGATCGGCGTAGCTCTCCCAATGGTCGGCGTCGAAAATCATCGCCGGGCGCCGTGCCCGATAGTCATGCAGCTGGTCGACGTCGAAACGCGCTGCGATCTCATGGTCGAACGTGGCCAGTAGATGATCGTTGGCGAGTCGTACGGCTTCACCGGCGTCGACGTATCCGCTGAGCGCATGGATCAGCACCGGAGCGGCTAGCTCCGGCGTGTCGTCTACGAGCGTGTACAGCTCTCGCGGGTCGAGCACGATCCCAACCTCTCCACTTCTTGCGCCACAACACTATTGTCCCGCAACACGGGCGCCGGCCGAAGTAGTCCGCCGCTTCCCACATTGGCGTCGATCACGCGAGAAGATGGACCCCGAGGTCGACGGCGAGATGGACGGCGAGGAGGTGGCACGTTGCGTTCGCTGCGTGCTGCATCGAGGTTGCTCGAGCGGCGACAGGCGATACGTGGCTCACTTGAGCGCGGCGTTTTCGACGTCGTCGTCGTCGGTGGGGGCATCGTCGGACTCTCGACCGCCTGGCAGGCCGCCCGTTCGGGGCTTCGGGTCGCAGTGATCGACGCCGGAGACTTCGCCGGCGCGACGTCGAGCGCATCGACCAAACTGGTGCACGGCGGCTTGCGCTACCTCGCGATGGGCGACGTCCGGCTGGTGTACGAAAACCATGCTGAGCGGCGCGCGCTCGGCGACAAGGTGGCGCCGCATCTCGTGCAGCCGATGCCGTTTTTGGTGCCGCTGTACGAAGGTGGGCCACACGGGCGGGTGAAGATCGGCGCGGGCATGTTGATGTATTCCGCCCTGTCAAAGTTCGAAGACGGGCCGGGCAGGTTGGTGTCGTCGAAGAAGGCCGCCGACCTGGTTCCGGCGTTGAAAACCGACGGATTGCGCGGCTGCGGCCAATATGTCGACCACCAGATGAACGACAGTCGAGTTGCGCTGATGGTGGCGCACGCCGCTGCCGACAGTGGTGCTGTGCTCGCCAACTACCTCGAAGTGGTCGGCTTGCGCGAAGTCGACGGCAAGGTCGCCGGAGTCGACGTCAGGGATTGCCTTGACGGCAGCGAATACGGCGTCGACGCACGGGTCGTGGTGAACGCCGCCGGCCCGTGGGTCGATCGGATCAGGTCGATGGAAGATCCGGCCGCCGCGCCGAGCGTGCGGTTGTCGAAAGGCGCGCACATCGTCGTCCGCCAACATCAACCGTGGCAAGCGGCCTTGACGATCCCGCTCGACGCGGGTCGAGTGTCGTTCGCGATTCCGTGGGAGGGCCAACTGCTGCTCGGTACCACCGACGAAACCTACGAAGGCGATCCTGGCGCGGTCTCGTGTACCGACGCCGACGTCCGGCAGATCCTCGATGAAGCTTCGCGCGCGGTCATGCAAGAACAGCTTGCAGAGCAAGATATTCGCTACCGGTTCGCCGGGCTGCGAGTGTTGCCCCTCGGCGACGGTGATACGCAGCACGCCAAGCGCGAGACGGTGGTGACGCGCGGCCCGCGCGGAATGATCAGCGTCGCCGGCGGAAAGTGGACCACGTTTCGTCGCATCGGTTACGAGGTTTTGCAACGCGTGCACGAACTACTGCCCGCTGTCGAGATCGACACCGACGACGCGGTGCTTCCCGGCGCTGCGCATCCTGATTCGGTGGCGCGAGTGCTCCGCGCGTCGCATCCCGACTTGCCCAACGACGTCGTCGCGCATCTGGCCCGCCATTACGGCACGTACGCGCATGAGCTTGCGAGCTTGATTGCGGGCGATCCCGCACTGGCCAGGCGTATTCATCCCGACGGACCCGATGTCTGGGCGCAGGTCGTCTACGCCGCTACCGACGAGTGGGCGTTCGACGCCGACGACGTGGTTCGCCGGCGTACCACGGTCGAGGTGCGTGGTCTCGCAACGCCCGAAATCCGCGCCGACATTGCGAAAGTGCTGGCCTCGACACCGGCCCAGGCCCGAGCTGACGTGCCTCGCGCGCGACGGCGGCGCCGCGTTCGGCGCCACCAAGAACGCCAACTCTGAGCCGTCACGTTGGGCTCCGGCCTCGACTGGACCGGGCCGATCAGAGCGGTTGCAGGTGTTCGACGAGAAACTCGCCCGCATCACCGAGCGCCTTGATCTCGTTGGTTCGGTTGGTGAATCCGTGGCCTTCGTCGTCGTAGACGTCGTACCGGACGTCGACACCCCGGGTCCGCAACCGCTCGACGATCTGATCGCTTTCGGCTTTGACGACGCGAGGATCATGCGCGCCTTGGATGACGAACAAGGGCGTGACGATCTGGTCGGCATACGTCACGGGTGACCGCGACATCAAGAAGTCTTGCTCGGTCTCCGCGTCGCCGACCCATTTGGCCATCAACCGCAGCCAGGTGGGCGGTACCGCTTTGACGAATGTGACGAGATTCGACGGCCCAACGATCGACACCGCGGCTGCCCACAGGTCGGGCAGTCGCGAGACACACGACAGTGTCGCAAAACCGCCGAACGAGCCACCGAAAACCGCGATGCGTGCGGGGTCGACCCAGTCGACGGTATGCAGATATTTCACCGCCTGCTCGAAATCGCCGAGCTCGGCGCCGCCCCAGTCGTGGTGTATCAGCTTCTGGTAGGTGGCGCCGTATCCCGTTGAACCACGGACGTTGGGTGCGAGCACACCGATGCCGGAGGCCAGCAGATATTGGTACAGCCCTGCGTACATGTACATCGGGCGCTCTTGTGCCTCGGGTCCGCCGTGGATCGACAGGACGACGGGGAAGCGGTCATCGCCGTGCGGGCGATACAAGAACGCTGGAACCTCTCGTCCGTCATGGGTCGGGAAGCGCACCAATGTTGGTTCGATCGGCGACACCTTAGTAAGCGCGGACGGTCTGCTGTCAGTCAGCATCTGCAGGGTTTGCGAACTCAAATCGACGGTGACGACCTCGGTCGGCCGCGCGGCCATCGCCAGCAAGAACGCCAATCGGGCGCCATCGCGCGATATTCGCAACGTCGTGACAGCGCCTGCCGGAATGTCAGGCACCTCGATCGCTTGTCCGCTCGACAGCGATCGTACGTGCAACTTTGAGTAGCCGTCTTCGTTGACCGACCATGCGAGCACTGAACCGTCGGCAGAAACGACGGCTTGTTCGACATCCCACGCAGGCGTCTCGACCCAGCGCGGCGAGCCAGGCGTGAGGCCGAACTCGGCAAGCCCGGTGAACTCGCGTCCCTGGTCGCTGATCGCGAAAACTCCGCTGCCATCGGGGTTCCATGGCGCCGGATCGTGCTTTGCGTCGCCGTCATGGGGATTCAGCACGAGCGGGTTGGCCGGATCGGTGACACCTAGCTCGACAAGCAAAACGTCTGCGTCGGTATTCGAATTCAGTCGGGTCACCGCCACGTAGCGGCCGTCGGGCGAAAAGGCATTCGGGAAGTGCAATCCGTCGGCAGCCACAAGGCGTTGGCTGGTCTCAGTCGCCAGGTCGAGCACCAGCGCGTCTTGGCACGTCTGGTCGCGGTCGTTGGCCGCGTAGAGGACGAATCGACTGTCTGCGGAAAAGGCCTCGACGGCCGCCAAGTGGTGCTGCACGCGCGGTGCGTCAGTCAGGGCGCGTGGTTCACCTCCATCGACGTCCATGACGAAGATTTGATGGAACTCATCACCTTCGTGGTCGGCGGTGAAGACCAGCCGCGAGCCGTCGGGTGACCACTCGACGTCGCGCACGGCCCGATCGGTGAATCGGGTCAGCTGGGTGGCGTGCTCAGAGCCGACCTCTTGGCGCCACAAGTTGGGCTGGCCCGACGCGTTCGACGAGTACACGACCGTGCGGCCGTCGGGCGAAAGCGCCAGCGCGGGTTGGAATCGCCGCACCGGCGCGAATTCGCTGAACGGGATTGCCGTCATGCAAGGTCCTTCCTCGTCGGTCATCAAGTGATCCCGCGGAGCATCAGTTCGAGTCGATCGACGCCGCCAGCCACAACCCGCACGGGTATGCCCCAATCCTGCTGGTGCAAATGGCACGCCGCGTGTTCGCCTGCGTCATCACAGGTGGCCGCGCTGACCGTGACGTGCAGCACGCCTTCGCCGACGCTATCGCTGATAACGATCGGCCGACTCAACTGCGTTCCGTCGCCGGCTCCGTCGATCAACAACTCGGGCGGGCTGGCTTCGACGACGAGTCTGCTTGAGGGTCCGTAGCGGTCGTCGAAATGCTGCCCGGACGGCGGGGTGAATGCGACGCTGATCTCGAACTTTCCGGCCCGGACGTCGGTCGAAGGGCGCTTCGTGGCGTAGGCGCGCGCCTCGACGTCGAGATACTTCTGCCTCAATGCGATCGCCGTGAGCCGATGTGCGGCCGATTCGACGACGACGAGGTCACCGTCGACGACTGCCGCTGCAGAAGGTTCGGCCAGCTCGGCAGCCAGCGTGGTCACGATGCCGGTTGTTGCGTCGTAGCGGCGAAGGGCTCCGTTGTAGGTGTCGCTGATCGCTACTGACCCGTCGGGTAGTGCCGTGACCCCGAGCGGATGCTGAAGCAATGCGCCGGCGCCGGCGCCGTCCTGATGGCCGAAGGCGAAGAGCCCTTTACCAATCGCGGTATGCACGCCGTCGTTCTCGATCCACCGCAGGGCCGATGTCTCGGAATCGGCTACCCACAAACGGCTTTCGTCGACGGCGAGGCCCGACGGTTGCGCGAACCAGGCACCTAGCCGTTCACCATCGACCAGGCCTTCGTGCCCGGTGCCCGCGAAGAGTTCGATCGCCGCAGCTATCGGATCGAAGATGACCAGTTGATGGATGCCGGCCATCGCAACAACGACTCGCTCGATCTTCGGCCACCAGACGACATCCCAGGGACTCGAGAGCTGGCTGCTGATGCCGGGCGCTGCACCGGTGTCGAATACCGACATCCGCTGCTCGCCGGTGCCGGCAACGGTACGAACGCTGAGATCGTCGAGCCGAAGACCGCGCAGTACGTGGTTGACCGTGTCGGCGACCATGATGTCGTAGCCGACACGGTCTCGCAACTCGACCGGTAACCAGCAAATGCCTTGTGGTTCGGAAAATTGGGCGAGGCTCGGGCTTCCGTCGACCAGCCCGCGGCTGCCGGTGCCGATCCGAGTCCGTACGGTCTCGAGATCGGGTTCGAGCACCACGAGACCGTGATGGCCGGAATCCGACACCAGCAATGCGCCGTCCGGTAGCTGCAGGAGCTTGCCGGGGAATCGCAGCACTGTCGACGTTGGAGGCGGTGGTACGTAAGGAGAATCGCCTCGCCTCAACGTTCCCTTTGCCGTGTGCTCGGCGATCAGCTCGCTGATGAGCGAATCAAGACCGTGCACGTGGCCCTCGCCAGAAAGATGCGCCACGACGTAACCTTCGGGATCGACGACGACCAGCGTCGGCCAGGCTCGTGCCGCGTACGCATCCCACGTGCGGAGTTGGGGGTCGTCGAGCACCGCGTGGCCGATGCCGTAACGGTCGACCGCCGCCTCGACGGCCGCATGGTCGGCCTCGTGCACGAACTTCGGCGAGTGCACGCCCACCACAACCAGCACTGCGTCCTCGCCACGCGCATATTTTTCTTCTAGCGGCCGCAACTCGTCGGCGACGTGCAAGCAGTTGATGCAGCAGAAGGTCCAGAAGTCGAGCAGCACGATCTTGCCGCGCAGGTCGACAAGCGAGAGCTCGTGGCCGCCGGTGTTGAGCCAGCCGCCGGCGCCACGCAACTCCGGCGCGCGTACTCGGGGTGTCCGCATATGCCGATCGTGTCACCACGCAGCGAAGCGACGAGCGGCGGCCAGAAAACGTCACAGCACGCCACGAGCCGCCAGGATAGGCCGAGCCCTTGGGCGCCGCACCCGGCCGGGTCAACCGACACCAAGCAACTGGTACTACGACGCACCGCCGCAACTGCAAGACTCGCCGTACGCCTTCGCAGACCAGGCGCTGCGTGATCTGCTCGACTTTTGGCGCGGCGGGCTCGGCCTCGATTGGGACTGGAGCACTGGGTTTCCGCCGGGCTGGCCGACCTCGGTGCGGGACCGCATCCATGCGCGCATCCCGATCACCGTCACCTGACCCGCGCTGCTCAATGCGAAGTTACGGCCGACGTTTCGCCGGCAGGCCGAGCTTCCGGTCGCGCAGCACCGGGAATTCACTGCGCGTCTTCGCTACCAGCGCGAGGTCGATGTCGACCGTGAGCACCTCTTCGTCGGTGCCTGCCTCGGCAAGCACCTCGCCCCACGGGTCGATCACCACGCTGTGCCCGGCCAGCTCGACACCTTCTTGGTTGCCGACCTGATTGCAGCCGACGAAGAACACTTGGTTTTCGATCGCCCGCGCACGTGTCAACACCCGCCAGTGTTCGAGTCGCGCCGCGGGCCAGCCTGTCGGGACGACGAAAAGCTCGGCACCCTGATCGACGAAAAGCCGATATAGTTCAGGGAAACGCAGGTCGTAGCACGTGGTCATACCGAGCACCGGCCCACCCGGCAACGAACCGACAGACCAGTCGTCACCGGCCCCGAGCACGGTCGCTTCGCCTTTGTCGAAGCCGAACAGGTGAATCTTTCGGTAGGTGTGCACAATCTCGCCGTTCGGAGACAGCAGCACGGCGGTGTTGTGCAGCACGCTGCCAGCTCGCTCGATGAACGTGCCCGCCAGCACATACGTGTCGATTTCCCTTGCCGCATCGGCAATTACTGTTACTGCGGCGCCCGGTAACGCAGCGGCCGACGACTCGAAGCCGTGGTAGGCGAACGCACCCGGTACCCATAGCTCAGGCAACACGACGAGGTCGACGCCCCGCTGCTCGCGCACCATGGCGCCGACACGCGAGATGCGCTCCGCCTGCGGCTCGGAGTCGTCGACCCGAAGCTGAATCGCCGCGATCCTCATTCGGCCCCTACAGTCCTACAACCGAGCCAACAACGACGACGCGGGATCCTCGAGGAACATCGCGACGTCACGCAGGAATCGCGAGCCGAGTTCGCCGTCGATGATGCGGTGGTCGAACGACAGCGCCAACGTTGTTACCCAACGAGGACGCACCCGGCCGCGATGCACCCACGGTTGCTCGCGAATCGCACCGAGCGCGAGGATCCCTGCCTCGCCCGGGTTGATGATCGGGGTGCCGGTGTCGATGCCGAAAATGCCTACGTTGGTGATGGTGAAGGTGCCGTTCTGCATGTCGGCCACCGACGTGCGGCCTTCGCGTGCCGTGGCAGTCAGCGCATTGAGCGCTCGAGCAAGCTGCACAAGCGACAGCGCCTCGGCATTCTTGATATTCGGGACGACGAGGCCGCGCGGGGTAGCTGCCGCGATACCGAGATTCACGTAATGCTTGACGACGATCTCTTCGTTGCGGTCGTCCCACATCGAGTTGACCATCGGGTAGTTGTCGAGAGCGAGCAGAATCGCCTTCGCTACAAGCAAGAGCGGGCTCACTTTGATATCGGCGAACTCCGGGAGCTCGCGCAGCCGATTCACCGCGCGCATGGTGCGTGTGACGTCGAGCGTGGTGAACTCGGTGACGTGCGGCACGCTGAACGCACTCGACACCATGGCCTGCGCTGTCGCCTTGCGCACGCCGCGAATCGGGATACGTTCTTCGCCACCGCGAGGCATCGGCCGCGAGGCGGTGTCGGCCCGCGACGTGTCGGCGGCCGCCTCGACGTCCGACCTGGTAATGACGCCGTCCGGGCCGGAGCCTTGCAGCGATTGGATGTCGATGCCGAGGTCGCGCGCGAGCTTGCGCACGGGTGGTTTCGCCAGCACGCCCGGCCCGGCAGCGCCCGATTCGGCCCGCGCCGCTCGAGGTTCGTCGTGCACCCCGTTGGTCGGCGCTGCAACCGTCGGCGCCACGGACGGCCAGCTGTGCGCCGGGCGCGTAGGCGCAGCGGGTGGCGGTGCCGATTGCCTGGCCCTGCGGCGAACAGCGGTGTCGTTGCGTGGTCCGTAGCCCACCAGGACAGCAGTGCGGCCGTTGCCCGCGGAGTCGCCGCCGGCCTCGTCGCTGTCATCGGAAACCGAAGACGCCTCGGCTTCGCCGGTCGGCTCGGTTGCGGTCGCCTCGGTCGAGGCCAACGTGCTTGCCGGTTCGGCTGGCGCATCAGTCGAAGCGACGCCGGCTAAACCAGCAGTTGCTGCAGTGGCTGCCACGTCGACGATGATGATCGGCGTACCGACGTCGACCGTTGCGCCTTCTGCTACGAGTAGTTCGCTGACCACGCCAGCGAACGGGCACGGCAACTCGACGAGCGCTTTTGCTGTTTCGATCTCGACGATCGTCTGGTTCTGCGTGACCACGTCGCCTGGCTTCACATGCCAGCGGACGATGTCGGCCTCGGTGAGTCCTTCACCGACGTCGGGCAGCTTGAACTGCTTGAGCGAAGCCATGTTCCACCTCCAAAGCCGCAGGCGATCAGTAGGCGAGCGAGCGGTCGACGGCGTCGAGCACGCGGTCGAGGTCGGGCAAGAAGTGCTCTTCCATTCGGGACGGCGGATACGGTGTGGCGAAGCCGCCCACTCGAAAGACCGGTGCCTGCAAAGAGAAAAAGCACTTCTCGGTGACCCGCGCAGCGAGTTCGGCACCCATGCCCAAGAACACCTGCGCTTCGTGCACGATCACGCAACGCCCGGTGTGCCGGACCGAATCGGCGACGGTCTCCCAGTCGATCGGCGACAACGACCGCACGTCGACGACCTCGAGTTCGTGCCCTTCGTCGGCGGCCACTTTCGCGGCGTCCAAAGCAACGCGCACCATCGGCCCGTAGGCCAGCAACGTCAAATCCCGACCGGGCCGGACGACGCGAGCCGCATGCAGCGGGACCGCGGCTGCCAGCGGCGCCTCGGTGTCGACCTCGGCCTTTTCCCAATAACGGCGCTTCGGTTCGAAGAACACGACGGGGTCGTCGCTCGCCACAGCCTGCTGGATCATCGTGAACGCGTCGCTGGCGTTCGAGCAGGCGACCACTTTCAGGCCGGCAATATGGGCGAACAATGCCTCGGGAGATTCGCTGTGGTGCTCGACCGCCCCGATCCCGCCACCGAACGGAATCCTGATGACCACCGGCATTTTCACCATGCCGCCCGAGCGGTAGTGCAACTTGGCGAGCTGACTGATGATCTGGTCGTACGCCGGAAACACGAAACCGTCGAACTGGATCTCACAAATCGGCCGGTAGCCGCGCATCGCCAGGCCGATCGCGGTGCCGATGATGCCTGACTCGGCGAGCGGGGTGTCCATGACGCGGTCGTCGCCGAAGTCCTTTTGCAGGCCGTCAGTGACCCGGAAGACGCCGCCGAGCTTTCCGACGTCCTCTCCCATGATGACGACCTTGGGGTTCGACTCGAGCGCCTTGCGAAGTCCCATGTTGAGCGCGCGGGCAATTGCGGTGGCTGCCATTAGTGCTCACCCCCCTGGCCCGAACCGGCGTCTGAGTCGTTGTATCCGGCGAGGTAATCCTCGTACGCCATGCGCTCTTCATCGACCAGCGGCGAACCACCGGCGTAGACCTGGTTGAAGATGTCGAGCGGCTTGGGTTCGGGCATCGACAGGCAGGCTGCCCGTACCCGGCCGGCGAGCTCTTCGGCTTCGGCGTCGACGCCGTCGTAGAACGCCGCGTCGGCCAGTCCGTTACGTGACAGGTACGCCTTCACTCGTTCGATCGGGTCGCGCAGCTTCCAGGTCTCGAGCTCGCTTGCCAGCCGGTAGCGAGTGGGGTCGTCGGACGTCGTGTGCGCGCCCATCCGATAGGTGAACGCCTCAATGAGGAACGGTCCCTGGCCGGTGCGGGCGTGTTCGAGAGCCTTGCGCGTAACGGCGAGGCAAGCGAGGACGTCGTTGCCATCGACCCGCACACCGGGAAATCCAAAGCCGTGCGCGCGGCGGTAAAGGGGGATGCGCGACTGTCGCTCCTCGGGCACCGAGATAGCCCACTGGTTGTTCTGCAGGAAGAACACCACGGGCACGTTGTACGACGCGGCGAAGATGAACGATTCGTTGACGTCGCCCTCACTCGATGCGCCGTCACCGAAGTACACGATCACGGCGTCTTCTGCGCCGTCCTTCTGCATGCCCATCGCATAGCCGACGGCGTGCAGCGTTTGGGCGCCGATGACGATCGTGTAGAGGCCGAAGTTGTGCTGGGCGGGGTCCCAGCCGCCGAAGTTGACCCCGCGGAACAGTTGAAGCAGGTTCTCGGGCGCGATGCCACGACACCAGGCCACGCCGTGCTCGCGGTAGGTCGGAAACACCATGTCGCCGGGCAGCAGCGCCCGGCCCGAGCCGATCTGAGCCGCCTCTTGGCCGAGCACCTGGGCCCAGATGCCGAGCTCGCCCTGCCGTTGCAAGGCGGTGGCCTCGATATCGAATCGGCGCACCAGCGCGAGATCTCGGTAGAGGTCGCGGATCTCGCCGTCGCTGATGTCGAGCGGAAAATCAGGGTTTTCGAGCCGCTCGCCCTCGGGCGTCAGAAGTTGGATGAAATCAAGACCAGCCGGAACGTCAACCTTTGCACCTGCAGCCACGCGTGACACTCCTCCTGCTCGCCGACGCGAGGGTCCCTCGCGGCGGGACCGGATCGCGGCCCTGCGGCGACACCGTGCAGGTGTGCAGGTGCGCGCCCTGGACCACGATGGTGCTGACGCCGGGTCGGTCGGTAGACGTCGTCCGGATCAAGCAGCCAGGCCCATCGTCGCAGATCGAGACGCAGGTGTGGGACCGGCCCGCAATGCCGACCCAGCGCGGACGGCGAAAAGCCCCGTTGCGGTCCGACCCGCCAGCGTGTCGCGCCCACACGGGGCTTCTCGACGGGCCTGGACGACGTGATCAGTGGTGGTGCGAGCCGCCGTGGGTTGCGGGGTGGGCGGCCGGGTGGCCGCCCTGTTGCGGCGTCGTGGGGTGCTGCGTCACTGACGGCTTCGGGTGCGATGACTTCTTCGACGCCGCGGTAGTCGCGGCGGCCTTCTTCGGAGTGACGTTGGGTGCGACCTTCGGAGTGATGTTCGGAGTGACGTTCGGCGCAGCGTTGGGAGAACTCTTCGCCGCCGGGTGCTGCGACGTTGCCGGCTCGTGCTTCTTCGGCTCTTCGTGCTTCTTGGCCGGCTCGTGCTTCTTGGCCGGCTCGTGCTTTTCGGTGGCCTCGTGCTTTTCGGTGGCCTCGTGCTTTTCGGTGAGCTCATGGTGCGCGGCGGCGGTCAGCTGCGGGCATGGGGAGAGCGTCGCGGGCGCGGTGGTCGCGACGACCAATTGTGCGCTCAGCATCCGGAACGCCGCATGCAGCGCTGCCAGCGGCGCGGCGTCTTCGCAGCGATTGATGAAGACCGCCCCACGCTGGCCGCCGCCGCTGTAGACGACGCTGTTGCAGTACGGCGACGGCGTCTGGCCGCCGCCCGCGGGCCAATGCGGCGGTGTGCTCGGTGTGGGCGTCGGACTCGGTTGGTGGGTCGGCGACGGCGTCGGCTTCGGGCTGGGTTGCTGGCTCGGCTCGGGCTGAGGGCTCGGCTCCGGCTCATCCGACGGGCTCGGACTCTGACTCGGGCTCACGCTCGGCTTGGGCTCGTTCGTCGCGGGCGCCGGGTTGCCGACGTTGACGATCGTCGGCGGCTGCACCGCGGGCACGCCGTTCGCGGTTGGCCGGGACGGCTGGGCGTGTGTGGCGACGGGCTGGGTCGGAGCTGTGGGCTGTTCGCTGGCGGAGGGCGTGACCGATGGCGCCGCAGGCTTCGACGTCGCACCTGCCGACGGCGACGGCGTAGCCGAGTGCTGGTTGCGCGGGACGACCACAACCGGGGTGCCGCCCGCGTTAGGCGTCACAGCGAACTGGGAGCGAGGGTTGCTGCCGGCGTGCGTCGACGGCGCGACCGCGCTCGAGCCGATCGCGACGACGCTGACCGTCGCGGCCGTGGTGACGCCGACCAGCAGGCCAGCGGCGATGACGGTCTTGGTCGTCGTCGCGGCGAGCGCCGTCGGCAAGTGCAATGCAGCCAGTTTCACGGTCGCTCACCTCCCCGATGGGCCATTCGGTCGAGTGCGGTAGCACTCACTGACTACTCTATACGGAGAGTACCCACTGGGTCACTCAGCGTCGTCATTACCTCCGAATGGAGTAATGACCGTCGGTGCATCGGCACAAATCGACCTAAACCTGAGTCCCTTCATCGGGACTGGGCGGGCGTGCATGAGCCAGCCCGCACAGCAGTTCGATCGGGGACCTCGTGCCTTTCTTTGGACGTCGCAGGCGTGGTGCGCGGCGATCTCAGCGTCGAAACCGCTGGACCGGCGACCAGGGGGAGGCTCGCAACGCCTTGGTGCCAGCCCGAAGCTTAGACAGCTCGAAGATCGTGTGAAATGACCGACGCGCGCTACTTCGTCCGGTGGAACGGACTATTCAATTAGTCCGCAATCTGCCCGCTGGCGACTTCGATGAACAGATCGTTCGCCTCGGGTTCGCCGATCGTGACGCGCACGCCCTCACCGGCAAACGGGCGGACGACGACGCCAGCCGCTTCAGCCGCGGCCGCGATCGCGTCGGTGCGCGCTCCCGCCGGCAACCAGACGAAGTTCGCCTCGGTCTCGGGCACTTGCCAGCCCGCCGCGCGCAGCGCCGTCAGCACGCGAGTTCGTTCGTCAACGGTCGCGTCGACGCGCTCGAGGAGCTCTTTCTCGGCCACCGGCCGGAGCGACGCCACGGCTGCCGCTTGCGCGATCGTGCTCACCGAGAACGGCACGTTGGTGAGCCGGATCGCGTCGGCGACCTCGTCGTGGGCCACCGCGAACCCGACGCGAAGGCCAGCCAGCCCGTAGGCCTTCGAGAAGGTGCGAAGCACGGCGACGTTTGGCCGGTCGCGGTACAACTCGATGCCGTCGGGCACTTCGGGGTCGCGGATGAACTCGCGGTACGCCTCGTCGACGACGACGAGGCAGTCGCTCGGTACCGCGTCGAGAAACCCTTCGAGCTCGGTCCGCCGAACCGCGGTACCGGTCGGGTTGTTCGGGTTGCAGACGAAGATGACGCGGGTGCGCGCGGTGATCGCGGCAGCCATCGCCTCGAGATCGTGGCCGGACGCGGGGGTGAGCGGCACCTGCACGCTGGTCGCGCCCGCGACCTGGACGATGATCGGGTAGGCCTCAAAAGATCGCCAGGCGTAGAGCACTTCGTCGTCCGGTCCGGCAAAGGATTCGACGATCTGGGTGGCGACGCCGACCGAACCGCAGCCGACCACGACCTGCTGCATCGGCACCCGCAGGTGATCGGCGATCGCTTCGGTGAGCGCGGTGGCCGCGAGGTCGGGGTAGCGGTTGGTGAGGTGGGCCGCCTCGGCGATCGCGTCGAGCACGCTCGGCAGTGGCGGGTACGGCGACTCGTTCGACGACAACTTGAAGCTGCGCTGGCCGCTCGCCGCCCGTGGTCGGCGCTGTCCGGGCTTGTAAGCCGGCATACCTGTGAGTGCCGCGCGGGGTCTGGGGGTGTGGTTGCTCACGATGCTCACTCTAGGCCGCGGGCTCAGTGGCTTTCGACCGCGAGCCGGGCGCCGAAGCCGATGAAGACGCAAGCCGTCAGGCGGTCGAGCCAGCGCTTCACCGCTGCGCGGGCGAGCACCCTGCGCACCCGGGCGGTGGTCGCGGTGAGCACCGCGAACCAGGCGGTGCCTTCGGCGACGTGGATCGACGCGAGCATGACCGAGAACGCGAACACCGGCACGTGCGCGGGCACGAACTGCGGAAGCAACGTCATATAGAAGACGCCGACTTTTGGATTGAGCAGGTTCGTGAAAAGTCCGGTACGAAAAGCTTCGATGCCGGACGACGAACGGCCGGGCGCCCAGCCAGTGCCTGCGGCTTGTTCGCGACGGAACGGTTCGACGGTTCGGCGGGAGTTGTAGAGCATGCGCGCGCCGACGAACGTGAGGTATGCGGCACCCGCGATGCGTAAGACGTCGAACGCGAGCTTCGATGCGACGAGAACCGCCGTGACGCCGGCAGCGCTCGCGCAACCCCACGTGAGCGTGCCGAGGCCGACGCCGAGACCACCGACGAAGCCGACCCGCGGGCCGCTCGCGATCGACGTCCGGATCACGAACATGGTGTCGAGACCGGGTGTCAGGGTGAGCAGCAGCGCGGCGAGGCTGAACGCGAGCGCGGCGGTGAGCACGGGGGTGACTTTAGGCGCAGCGGGTTTTCGACCGCCGGCATTTTCGCTTGAGGTTCCGAGCGGGGCCCGAGATGTGTGAGGCGCGCAGCGGACACTTTGTGCGCCTTGAGCGCGCGGCCGGTACCCTGCTCCAAGCACCACATGTACCGCGGCCCGCGAGGGTTCGCGGAGGAGGCTTCGCCTAGTCCGGTCTATGGCGCCGCACTGCTAATGCGGTTTGGGTCTCAAGCCCATCCGGGGTTCAAATCCCCGAGCCTCCGCTCCTTGGTTCGTGCCGCTCGGCGCGGGCCATTTTGCGCACCGGTCGCCTGGAGCTGATGGGCAGTGGCAACGTACCGGGCGATCGTCGCCTCGCCGGTCGGGCTGCACGCGCGGCCAGCGGCTGTCTTCGTGCGGGCGGTCGTCGAGACAGGGTTGGCGGTCACGATCGCCAAAGTGGCTGCGGGTACGGGTGCAGCGACCGATGCGCGCAGCATTCTCGGCGTCCTGGCCCTCGATGTCGGCTGCGGCGATGAGGTCGAACTGACCGCCGTCGGCCCAACCGCCGATTGTGTTCTCGCCGAGCTCGCCGAACTGCTGGCTGCAGAGATCGCGGACGGCGCTCAGCTCCCGGAGTAGCTCGGCTCGCATTTGCCGGCACGGGCAGCAACGATCCTGGACGGCGCAGCCTAAGCCAGATCTAAGCGCGGCGGCCGTGAATCTAAGTGATCTGCCGATGCCGGGTGCCCATGCTTACGCAGACCGTGGATGCATGAACACGAACTGGTATATCAGTCAAGAACTCGGCGCCGAGCACCGTCGTGAGCTGATGGCCTTGCGGGGCGGGGCATCACGGAATCCACGCCGCAGGTGGCACCTGCCTCGAGTAGCCGTGACGCATCGCCGCTCAAAGTTTCCCCGCTCGGTCGCGGCGCGCGGAGTCTGCGAATAGCGTGCCGGCGACCCGGTTACGGAATCGCGCTGGCCGGTCGCCGACGTGATGCGCGACGATGAGCAGGTGGCTCGCTTCGGGGCTCGGCCCTTCGTCGGTCGCGGTGAAGAACTCGCCCGACTCGATTCGTTGCTGGCCAGCGCCGCAGCGGGGCAGCCCGGGTTCGGGATCATCAGCGGTGACGCCGGCGTCGGCAAGACGAGACTGCTCGAAGAACTGGAAAGTCGGGCGACCACCGCCGGTCACACCGTGCTGATTGGTTCATGCGTCCAGGTCGGGGATTTCGGCCTGCCTTACTTGCCGATCATTGATGCGTTGCGGGCGGTCGAGGCAACCGAGATCGGCGCCGCGCTCCTCGAAGCAGAGGTGGTGCGACGTCCCGCGCTCGGCCGCTTGCTCCCGCAACTTGCGGTGGCTCCGACGCCGGTGCCGACATCGGCACATCAACCGGGCCAGCTCGGTCAGTTCGGCGAAGGGCTGGCGCAGGTCCAGCTTTTCGAGGCTGTCCATGGCATCGCGCTCGCGCTCGCCGAGCAGGCACCGCTGCTCCTCGTCGTCGAGGACCTGCATTGGGCCGATCGAAGCACCCGCGATCTGCTGGCTTTTCTGGCTCGCACCCTGCGGATCGGCCGGATCACGATCGTCGCCAGCTACCGGTCGGACGACGTCCACCGCAGACACCCGCTGCGTCCGTTATTGGCGGACCTGGCGCGTCGTCCAGATATTGAACGCATCGAGCTCGCACCGTTTTCGCGGGCCGAAATGGCCG